>NZ_JASJFF010000230.1:0-11438 GCF_030065435.1 Microcystis sp. M53603_WE2 | reverse complement strand
CCGCTGCCGGGGTTAACCTCGACTCTACAACAATGGTTACAGCAAGACTGGGAAACGGCTATTAATAACCTCAATCAATACTTTCGGTACAGCCGCCAGTTTATTCCTGTCCTTGCCGCCGTTAACCGCGTTTTATCGCAATTCCCAGAGGCAGAAATTATCTATCGGGTGTCCCGTCTGGCAGAAAATCCCTCCGATTGGCAATTGTTAAAATATGCGTCGGCGAAACTGTTTTCTTTTCCTCGCAGCAAAATCCGTCTCGATACCCCTGCTCGCGCCGCTGCCGCCGGTTTTTGGTATCTTCACCAACGGGACACCGAAAAAGCCGAAAAAGCCTTTGCTGTGGTACGTTCCCTCGCCTACGGGGAAGAAATGTATAGCCTCGCCCAAACTTTACACCGATTTAGTCAGGCAGCAACTCCCGATAGTATCGCTTCCCTGGAGGTTGCCCCCATTGCCGCAGAACCGTCATTACGTCCGCAAACTTGGCAAGCTATCAGCAGTTTAAATCTAGTTATCGCAGAAATGGCTTTAGTCAAGGGAAGTTACTCCCAACAGACCAGATCCCTCGCTCTTAATCGGATTATCGGGGAATTAATCGATATAGCCGACCAGCAGGCGACTACTTTACCCCAAGCAGAAAAAGAATTAATCTTTTCTATCGTCCTAAAATGGCTAAAAATTAGCGCATCCATCGCGGGAACGGTGGGAACGGTAACTATTACCCAACCGATTCCTAATCCCTACATTATCGGTGATCCGGTTATCGGTAAACGCTTTGTTGGTCGTGAGGATATCCTGCGGGAACTTCAGTCAATGTGGTCCGGAGATAACCTATCCTCCGTGGTTCTCTATGGTCATCGTCGCATGGGTAAAACTTCGATTCTACGCAATCTGGAGACATATCTTCCACCAGATGTCTCCGTTATCTACATTAATTTACAGCGCGTGGCCACAGTAACCAGCCTAGCCGAAGTTCTCCTGACTATGGCTGAGGAAATCGCCCAAACTTTGGCAATTGATGCCCCAGAAGAGGAAAAAATCTCCCAACATCCAGAAATGTATTTTAATCGTTATTTAGACCGTCTGATGCGCCAGATTCTGCCGGAAAAAGCTAAAACCGGTTTAATTATTGCCCTCGATGAGTTCGAGATAATTGAGGATTTAATCGAAGCGAATACCCTCCCCCAGAATTTCCTCGGCTATCTGCGTTCCCTTGTCCAGAGTAGTCCGCGTCTAGCTTTTGTTTTTGCCGGATTACATACCCTAGAGGAGATGACTGCCGATTATTTTCATCCTTTTTTTGGCAGTGTTTACCCGATTCCAGTTAGTTTCCTCTCTCCTGAATCTACTCGCGTTATCCTCGCTAATCCCGTTGGGGAAGACGAGGATTTTCCCCTAGACTATACCCCATCCGCTTTGGACAAAATTTATCAACTTACCCACGGTCAACCCTATCTAGTACAACTGATCGGCTTTCATCTGGTACGTTTTTATAATAAACAGGTCTTTGAGTTGCAACGTCCCCAAGATATTCGTTTTCAGGTGGAAGATGTGGAAAAAGCCATCGATGCTGAGTTTTTCCAAAGGGGGAATTATTATTTTACGGGTGTCTGGAAACAGGCTAAACAAGATGCGGCCGGACAACAGGAAATTTTAATAGTTCTTTCTCCCCATCTGCAAGGATTAACCCGGGCAGATTTACTGTCCAGCACCGGATTAACTGCCACAACTCTCGACCGGGCCCTAAAAACCCTTGAAAATCATCATGTCATCGAATGCCAAGACTCCCATTATCGGATTGCTGTGGAATTATTCCGTCGTTGGGTATCGGAAACGAAACAAGAAACAATGACCTAAATTCTTTTGTTATATTTTTGGCTAATATCTCAGCCCAGAATGGGGCTTGCTTAATAAATGTGAAATGTAGGCAAGGTAAGGGTTTTGGGGGTCTGTCTTGCGAAACAGGTGCAAGGAGAGAATCGTGCTTCAAAACCTTGCGTCTTCATCGGCCCGCGTCCTGTAGGGGCGAAGCATTCGGGCAATAACCTATCACTGAAACCGTAGATTTTCTATCCGAATGCTTCGCCCGTACTTTTTTAGCAAACCCCAAATAGGGGGGTTACAGGGCAGCACGGATTCCCACTATAACAAAATAATAGAACAAATCTGGGAATTTGTCAAGGCCTTGGCAATTTTCTGGTTAAAATTGTTTGTTGAGATGGGGTAAGGGGCAAGACCCGCCCGGCTCCGACGAAAAACTTTAGTATAATCAAGAATATTTAAGTAAGTGGTTTCAATTAAATTGAAGATAGATTTTGTCCTTGATCCCCCCTGCCCCCCTTGATAAGGGGGGTGCCGATAGGCGGGGGGATCCCCCTTGATAAGGGGGGTTTTGATCCCCCCTGCCCCCCTTGATAAGGGGGGTTTTGATCCCCCCTGCCCCCCTTGATAAGGGGGGTGCCGATAGGCGGGGGGATCCCCCTTGATCATGGGGGTGTCTGACAATTTTTAATACCCACCTACTTATTATTTATTAGCTTTTCTGTCTAAGATTGATGTTAAAGGCTGTTCTGTTCGATTTTAATGGGGTGATCATCAATGATGAACCGATCCATCAAGAGTTAATCAATGAAATCTTGCTCGGGGAAAATTTGCTGCCCCTAGGGTCGGAATTTGCGGAGTTATGTCTGGGAAGAAGCGATCGCGTCTGTTTGCGTAATGTTCTCAACCGTCGCGGTCGTCAAGTAACCGAGGAGTATCTGACCAAGTTAATTAACAAAAAAACCAGTTTATACCGAGAAAGATTAGAAAAATTAGAGAAACTTCCTATTTATGAAGAGATATACTCTTTTTTAAAACGGGTTAAGGCCAGGGATCTACAAATCGGTTTGGTGACGGGAGCAATACGCTCGGAAGTAGAATCGATCTTGCAACAGACGGGCCTTGGGGATTACTTTAGTGTCATTGTCACCGGGGATGAGATTAGCACCAGTAAACCTCAACCGGATGGTTATTTACTGGCCGTAGAAAGATTCAATCGTTGGAATTTTAATCTACAGTTGCAACCCTGGGAATGTCTGGTGATTGAAGATACTTTTGCTGGTTGCGAAGCGGCAAAAAGAGCGGGAATGCAGGTGGTGGGAATCGCTCATACCTACCCCTTCCATTTTATGCAGAGAGTGTCCAACTGGGCGATCGATAATTTCTCCCAACTAGATCTCGATCGCGTGGAGAAAACTTTTAGCCAAATCGGGGAAATAACCGAGCGATCGGGATTTTTAGGCAATTTTTGACCATCTAGGGGCGATTCACAAGCTGAAAATCCCTACTTGTAAAAATTGGCAATTCGTGTTATGCTAACGAAAGTGCTAAGAAAATGCGGGTGTAGTTTAGTGGTAAAACCCTAGCCTTCCAAGCTAATGATAGGGGTTCGATTCCCCTCACCCGCTTAGGCTGTTGTGCAGTAAACGTCTAAGGAATTATCGGTAATATCAACGGCGATTCTGACTTAGAGATCGCTATTTTCTAAATATCTTTGCAAATCTTTGGTACGCTGCTCGGTGACAGCTGCCAAGCAATTACCGTAAATCATGGGAGCTAGAGAGCCTCCCTCATAGGCACTTCTTTCAAATTCGCAACTGCTGTCTCTAAACTTAATCCAAGCTTGTTGGGCGGTAATTAATTTTTGTTTGCGAGCAGCTGACAGTTTTGGCAGTAGTTGTCGATAAACTTGATTTAACTTGCGATCGGCGTTTTGATAAGCGATGCTGGCACAAATGTTCATTTCGCTTTGAGTCTGGGGATTGTTACAGTTAGGATTTTGAGCTAGTTGCAAGTTCGTCGTTCCAGATGCGGGACTTGCAATGCTAGGGGTAGCCATCGCGACGGCCAATAAACTTGCTATGCTTAATAAGGTTAGTAAAAACTTGTCCATGGCTACTTACTTTAATGACGGTAAGAAGAAGATAACAGAAATGCGATCAAACCGACCATAGCTTTTTCATTCTGCTCAATTCGTTGGTTGGCTTGGTTAACTATATTTCATTATTTCCAAAAAAGTGGGTGGGTGGAACTAAATATAAGATGAACGTAGGTTGGGTTGAAGCATGAAACCCAACGCCTGCTCATGTTACGCTACCCCTAACCCATCCTACAAATAATTTTGCCTACCTGCTTAACTCTATTTCATTATTTCCAAAAAAGAAAATTAGAGGAGTTGATAACTAAAAAACCCAGACGGGAACTCGTTTATAAGCGGGGGTTCCACAGCGAGGGTCGATTTTAGCCTTGAATAAAACATTGGCTTCGGGATAGAACATAAAGCCAACACCTTCGCGAATCGGACCGAAAATAAGTTCGATATTTTCTAATTTGCCGGCATCTCCTTGGACGGTGACTCGTTGATGTTCTTGAAGGCCCGCTTTTTTGGCATCTTCGACGTTCATTAATAAACAATGACGGTGAGGCATTCCCCGGTATTTATCGCCCACTTGATAAACGACGGTATTATGTTGTCCATAACTGCGTCCTGTTCCGAGAATCAGGGCAATTCCGGGGGCATTTTCCGGTTGGTTAAAATCTTGCTTTTGCGGCGCTTTTAAAGTGGGTAAAGGGGTGACGGACATTTGCGCTTTTCCGGTTGAGGTCGGAAAATGGGGTTCGGTAAAAATCCGTCCGCTAATGGTAAATTCTGTTCGGGTTTGATCTAATTGCCCGATTTTTTGATAGCCCGGAATCGTTTTGGCGATTAACTGACGAATATAGGCGGTGTCGTGTAATCTCGACCAATCAATCGGGTTTGTGCCTAAAACCTTGACGGCAATATTTGTTAACAGTTCTACTTCCGAGATGATATCCACATGGGAACCCTGTAGATGACTGCTTCCCCGCTCGTTAAAACGGACAAAATTATTGCCCGATTCGGTGGTTGTCGGGTGAGGATTTTCAAAACGAGCGAAGACGGGTAAAATTATCGTATTTTGTCGGGCTAATCCCTGGAAATGTCCTAAATTTGGCTTAGTAGCTACATAAAAAATCGTATCAATTTGAGCTAAGGCTTTTTTGGCTTGAGTTAAATCTGGATTTGCTCCATAAAGATTACCTCCCAAACAGAAAAGAGTGTTAATTTTTCCCCGTTCGGCAGCTTCAATTAATGACCTGGTATCATAACCGCCGGTTATATTTAATGGCTTTCCTAAAAGTTGAGCAAGTGCCTCGGCGATTTCCTGACGTAATCTCACTGTAACGCCCATAGAACCGAAGCCCTGTACATTAGAATGACCTCTGATTGGCATGGTTCCGGCTCCGATTTTGCCAGCATTTCCCGTCATTAAAGCGGTATTGGCAATACTGATAATATTATCTACCCCATTTTCCTGTTGTGTAACCCCCATCGCCCAAGCGAAAACCACACGCTCTAAATTGCCGAAAAGGGCGGCGGTTGCTTCAATTTCTTCTCGGGACAAACCGCAGGTTTTAGTAATGGTTTCCCATGGTGTTTGTCGGGCATAATCTATAACAGATTGCCAATTTTCTGTACGGGATTTGAGATAATCCCACCGCACTAAATTTTGTTCAATTAAAGATTTTTGTAATCCGACGAATAGGGCAGTATCGCTACCCGGTATCGGCTGTAGGTAGAGAGTTGAAATATCGGAACCGCCCCGCAATAGGGATTTAATCGGAAAAGCGGGTGAGGAGAATTTGACCAATCCGACTTCAATTTGCGGGTTAATAATAATAATTTTACCGCCGCGATCACGAATTTGAATTAATTCATTCATCAGGCGAGGATGATTAGCCGGAGCGTTAGAACCGATTAACACCACACAATCGGCTTGTTTTAAACTTTCCAGACTGACCATCGAAGTTCCGGTTCCGAAAACCTGTTTTAAGCCTACGGTCGAGGCGGCATGACAGAGATCGGAACAATCGGCTAAATTATTACTTCCTAATGCCCGGAAAAACAATTGTAAGAGATAGGCGGCTTCATTAGAAGAACGTCCCGAACTATAGGAGGCAATGGTCTCGGACGGTTGACGAAAAGCTTGTTCGGCTAATCGATACACTTCTTCCCAACTAATACGTTGATAGTGACTTTCTCCGGCTTTTAAGAGGACGGGATAACTGAAACGACCCAAGCGATCGCATTCTAGGGAAGTTAAGGACTGTAATTGAGCGAGATGATAGGTCTGAAAAAAATCAGTTTTAATACCTGGCATTAATTCGGAGGTAATCGCCTCGACACTTTTGAGACAACGTTGCAGACTTTCCCCCGCTTCGTTGACAAAACCGCCCTTTTGTCCTCCCGTTCCCCAAGCGCAAGCTAAACAGGCACTTTTATGATTCAAGGTTTGCCAGAGTTTAACCCCTTGAGGAGAGAGAGTTTTTTCTGCCCAATATTGCAATACGGGAAAACCCCCGCCCGCCTCAATTTTGTTGGATGTTTCTCGTTCGTTCATTGTTTTTTTCTCTCGATTTTTTCTCAAATTCATCCGATAGGGAGAGTGTACCCAGTACCGTTGAGTTTATCACCATTTTTTAAAAAGTGCATCAGCAAGACATAAACGACTGGGTAAGCTACGGTTAGTTGTTGACAATATCCCCTGATTGTGATTTTATCAGACTAAGGAGAGGTCTATTAAAATGGTAATTCCGATGGATGAAAATGAAGACTTTCAACATTTAGAGGAGATGATCGCTAATCTCCAAGCAAAACAGAAACAGATTCTGAAAGGGATGTTAGATTATCCGATTGAGATCGATTCGGCAATTCGGATACTTTCGGAACCATCTCGGCAATTGGCAACAACTGCTCATAATTTAACCAGAGTACATAAAATACTTAAAGAATTGGAAAAACAAGGATTGGTTATTTTCCACGATTCTCAATATTCTTTGACTGAGTTGGGAAGGGAAATAGTAGGACACCTTAGCGATAAGAGTCCAACCCCAAGACGAGATGCACA
This sequence comes from Microcystis sp. M53603_WE2, assembly GCF_030065435.1. Taxonomy (NCBI): domain Bacteria; kingdom Bacillati; phylum Cyanobacteriota; class Cyanophyceae; order Chroococcales; family Microcystaceae; genus Microcystis; species Microcystis sp. M53603_WE2. The sequence continues at coordinate 4,467 of NZ_JASJFF010000230.1, read as the reverse complement.
GAGAAAGGAAAAACTGCAAAAAAGCTACGATTTTTTAGAACTCCATAGACAAGGATTGAGCTATCAGCAAATAGGGGATAAATACGGCATAAGTCGCGAGCGTGTCCGTCAAATTCTTGCCAGTAACCCCGAATTTGAAGCTTATCGGCAAAAACAAAAGGAAAACAGTTATCGTTGAACGACTGTAAGAAGAGCGAGAAACGAAATTTACAATCTTTCCAACAATTCCTCGCGGGATAAATTCGCTAAAGAAAGAAGTAAAGCGGTGCGTTCCGAGATGGGAAGTTGGGCAATCTTTTCTACTAGACTGAATAATTCCGAATCTAGGCTGCCAAAGCGTCCTTCCAGAAGACTGGCTATCAGGGAATACCGTTCTTCTAAACTACCTTGTTGTATCCCTTCTTGCTTCCACTCTTCCCTTTGTTGTAAATAAGCTGGTGATAGATTCATGATGTCCTCCTGTTCTTCGGTACTTAAATTATCTCTCAACTCTAAATTCTTGCGCCAGTTGGCCAGAATTTCTAATAAATTCTCTCGAAAAGGATTGCGTTCTGGCAGTTCAACTAACTCTTCAACTGCTCGTTTTTGAGTTCCTCCTTTACCTAATACCCTCAACCATAAGGTGTCTTCATTTACTGGTAATTGATGAATGACGATGATACCCGCTTTGAGAGACTTCGCTAAAAAGTAAACCCCTGTTAACCAATTACTCTCATCGCTGTGAGTCCCGAAATCTTCAATCATTCTAGCTGAAAAGGTGGGCGTTAGAATCCAGAGAACTGGTAGTTCAGCGTCTGTTAGAGTTTTGTTTGACCGTTTCGCTTTTCTCAAGACATCCCCATGAACCGTGTATAACTTTGACAAACAACTGCGAATCTCTACCTCGGTCGGGGGATTGCGGAAAGGTTCAAACAAACAGGAAGTAGCCGCCATTTTTCCAAGTAATCCTAAAGGTAACTCAGTGGGAGGAGGTGAGCTAAATGGTTCAAACCAGACATCGATTTCTTGAACCTCACTTTTTACTTTCTTACTTTTTCTAATCGTCCCTAGAGGTGTTAGTAATTCCTCTAAATATTCCTTAGCAAATTGGTCATGAATTTGGCGAGTCATTCAAATTAATAATTAAGCATAAAAAGGACGGCAATAATCTTATTATATCATTAATTAAAAAGGAATCCAATCGACAATATCGATCCATTCTTCTGCTTCGGTAGTTTCCCAAATCATAATTAATTCTTCGGCTAGTTTTCCCATTGTTGTTGTGGGACGTATCCAAAACAGTCCCCAGATTTGTTGATTTTTTTGCCAATATTCTTCTAAATGTTCAGGCATACTGGTACGATTATCTGTCACCAAGAGTCGTTGAGATAATCCTAAATACTGTAAAACATCAGGGTCAAGAGTTCCTAACGGTGGTGTATTCGGCTCTCCAATGCGTAAAATATCTATCTCTGGATTTAACCTTAAGACAGCGACTTTCAAGCGGGGGGATAAGGTTTCATCGAGTAAAAACTTGATTTTCATACCTTGACAGAATCTTGCCTTTGCTGTTTAATTCTTCTCATCTTTTCTCGTTGAGGCGAAGGATTTTTCAGTGCTTCATGGTAGCGAGTCTCTCGCCAATTCTGGAGGCGCAATAAATAGGCATCAATTTTTTGCCGATTCTGTAAATAATAAGTAATAGTTGCGTAGATTTTCTCTAAACTTAGATCGGGATAGATAGCATTTATTTCTTCTGGGGTATAGCCTTCCAAGAAATAAAAGAGTACGTTGTCAATTCCGAGCCGATGACCTTTGATTCTAATATCATCTTCGGAGATAAATAAGAAATAATCTTCTAGTTGCATAATTAATTTTCCCCTTAATTTTATTTCATTTTTACCGCTTATTTATAGTATTTCCTGTTCGCAGGAGGTACATTATCAATGTTAAAAAGCTTAATCAGCAAAGGTTTAACTGTGCCACACAGGTGTGAGAACCTCTATATTAATGTTTTATCATAATTAGTTTACCTTGTGCTTCCCTTGTTTTCAAACCTTTAACCGGGATAAACTGCCCCGCTGCCATAACCCCGGCTGCTATGCTGGCAGCCACTTTGACGGAGCTACTTTAACGGGAAGTGTGGATTATCGGCTGGCCGCCGAAATATGTCGGGAACTCGATGCCATCGAGCGAAAGAATTGACGAGATTATCGAAATCCACCTATCGACTATCGGCAACCAGCGCACATCGACCGAGGAAAGGTCAGCGCGGCAGAAACATCAGGCTGTTTTGGGGAAATTGAACGGTCATCCCTTAAATGGCGCAGGTTGAACGATTTTGGTGTTTACTGTCCCAATTGCGTACTGCCCTCTTAAAACAGCGATCGCCGACTCCTCGTTAAACGTAATTGTACTACCAGCAGAAGTAGAGTAGTCGGAGAAACAGGCGAGTAAATGACCTAACGAGAGTGCGGTCTCGCGCAGCGAGTGCCTTCGGCAGCGCACTCAGCTAATTGCCCAGGAAGTAGCCGATGGGGAGGGAGACAGCCGCAATCAAACCCGTCGCCAAAAGAGAGTGGGTGATACTGCGGTGGGGAAATCTATCTTCCATGAAGCTGCTGAGGGGGAAGAAGATTTTGCTGATGGTTGAGGTGGTGGTGTCGATGTCAGGAAGCTGCGAACCCAGGACAGCCAAACCCAATGCCATTGGGTCAGCAGTTCCTATGATTAAGGATGTGCCTGCTGCTGCGATGAGGGAATGGGTGATGGCCATGAAGGCGAGGAAAATTTTAGGTATGCTTCTAGCTATTAGTATTAGCCTTTTGAATAACCTGGCATTTATTGATATCAAAAAAGGCAGAAGTTGTAGAGATTGGGTATGTATTTGTAGCTCGGAAGTTATCAGCGATAGCTTGTCTAACTAATTGTTCAGCCTCGGTAAAAGTCGATTCAGAACCAATTACTAAAGCGTAGTTATCAGATGGCTTTTTTGGATCACAAATTCTCACCTCATACTTGGAAATGCCAAAATAACTGCCAGATATTTCTTTAGCCCTTTCGTATTGTCTATCCAAATCAGAAGGTTTTTTAGAAGAGCCTGCAACAACAAAAAATTTTGGCTCAGATTCCCCTAATTCTCTAGCAACTCGACTTTTTACTTCAGATTCAATGGTATTTTTCAGAGTTTCTTGGCTATATTGATTGATTTGTTCCGCTAGGAGTTCATCTACGCTTTGTTTAACTGGCTCTTTTAGATCAATGTTTTCTATTTCTTTAGATATTTTCTTTTTAAAATCCTCAAAAGTTCCCATTCCCCACATTATTAATCCCAACCCTAGAATGGCCGAAGATGTTCCCAAGAATATCCCTGATATTTTTAGCCAGTCGAACAAGTATTTTCTTGCTTTTAAAACAATTCGTTCGGCATAAATTTCTTCGTCTTCTTTAAGCTGCTGACGGAGATTTTTGTTCTCTTCTTCTAAGGCAGCCAAGCGTTTATTGAGTGATTCTAAATTTTCTTCAGACATTAGCGAACTCCTCCCTATTTAAATTTGCCAATCTCTACTGTCCCAACCGCTTCCTCGCCCCCCTCACAGAACCAAGCTGCTTCAGTGCCATCCCTCACCAAACAGCAGCCATCCGTCATATCTGAACTTTCCTCCAAATGGCAAAACTCTTAACCTAATGAAGTTTCGGCGATTTCATCTGTGCAATTGTCCCCCAAGTAATCTGATTATTTCCCCCTTATTCACCTGTCCTTAGTCTATCTCCGATAATCTCAACGAATGAGGCTGTTTTCACAAAATTTAACGATTAGCCGACAATGAATCGCCGAAATATCCAACGATCACTAAAGTGCTTAACAAAAAAAATTGTAATCCTATCGATTTTGACCGTGCCGCTATCCAAAGGAATAGATTAGATTTCTTGAAAAGACCGATGCGGGGAAATTACTGATCGATCACCCGAACTTTTTCCTTATCGGTAAAGATCGGGCGATTTGCATATTCTTGCTATTCCTAATACATCCGAGAGCGCCCGTCCTGTCGAATTTATCTTTAAACCCTAACTATCCCCGTACAATTATTAGCATATCGATCATAAACCTTGAGATAGGTTGCACGCCATGAGCGAATACCAATATTACGAATTCCAAGCTATCGATCGCCCCCTCACCCAAGAGGAAAGAGCGGCCATCAGCCAACTATCGAGCCGCGTCAAACCGACGGCAACGAGTGCCAGTTTCACCTACCCGGGTAACGTGGAACGTGATCCGAAGGAATCTTTTTAACTGGAAAGACGATCTGTTACGGTACGGCTGTAATGCCTGATTGTGTCCTATAGGTCTAATAAAGTTGTTAAGTATTGCCCTTATCGATCGAGATCGGGTTAGCTTGGAGATAGCAGTGAGCATTCAGCTTTAAACACTTAATAACTGCTAACCTAATCACTGATAAGGGGGTTTTTTCATGGCTTTTAGCCGTT
>NZ_JASJFF010000626.1:0-6356 GCF_030065435.1 Microcystis sp. M53603_WE2 | reverse complement strand
TTATGATATTCTCAACTGCTACCCTAACTCGTGTGTGTGCTGTCTCCTTCGCCACGGCAGCGGCCCTAGCAGGGACGATGGGAGAAGCCTTCGCCCAAACCCTGAACGGTGCAGGAGCCTCCTTTCCCGCGCCCCTATACCAGCGTTATTTTGCCGACTATAAAAACGCCACTGGTGTCACCGTTAACTATAATTCCGTCGGTAGCGGTGCTGGTATTCGGCAATTTATCGCCGGAACCGTCGATTTTGGGGCTTCCGATGCCGCTCCTTCCTCCTCGGAAAAAAGCCAGATGAAAAACGGTTTACTGCTAGTTCCCACCGCCGGAGGAGCCGTCGCCGTGGTTTATAATCTGCCCGGGGTAAATAACCTGCAAATTTCCAGGGCTAACCTCGGTAAAATCTTCAGTGGCGAGATCACCAACTGGAAACAAGTAGATCCGAAACTGCCCGACCGACCGATTAAAGTAGTGGTTAGGGCTGATGGTAGCGGTACTACGGAGATTTTTACCTCTCACCTGAGCGCTATTAGTCCTTCTTTCAAAAGTAAAGTGGGAACCAGCAAAGAACCTAACTGGGGTTTTACCGTTCTCAAGGGACCGAAAAATGATGGTGTGGCGGCCCTGGTTAAACAAACAGAAGGCTCGATTGGTTACGTTCAAGATACCTTTGCCCGCAAAAACGAAGGGGCAACCATGAGAACCGCCAGAATTCAAAATAAAGCCGGTCAATTTGTCGAACCCAGTCTCGCTCAAGCTAACAAGGCGATGGAAGGGGTGAAATTTAACGCTGATTTTACCGCTAATGTAGATGATCCGAGCAGTGGTTATCCGATCGTCGGGATTACTTGGTTATTAGTACCGAAAGACTACGCTGATAACAAAAAAGCGGCGGAAATTAAAAGACTGTTGACTTGGATTCTCACCACCGGTCAAGGTATTAACAATCAATTGGAATTTACCCGGATTCCTCAATCGGTGACTCAAAAAGTTTTAGCCGAAGTTAACAAAATTAAATAAATAGGGTTTGCTGAATAAATGTGAAATGTAGGTAAGGTAAGGGTTTTGTGGCTTTTCTCGCGAAACAGGTGCAAATTTTGAGAGAATCGTCGTTCAAAACCTTGTGTCTTCATCGGCCCGCGTCCTGTAGGGGCGAAGCATTCGGGCAATAACCTATCGGTGAAACCGGAGATTTTCTAACCGAATGCTTCGCCCGTACTTTTTCAGCAAACCTAAATACTTTTGTATTAGTTTGGGCTTGATTGTCACCACTTTCCAGTAAAATGGAAAAAAGTCACCAGTTAACCTCATAACTAATAACTGCAAGTATTTCTTTTCTGTGGGCTGAACATTGTTCAGCCCCTACAGTTGCGTTTTCAACAACTGATAACTGGTAATCGCTCTCTACTTTATGGCCAATTTTTCTGAACCTGTTGAGTCTTTTGATCTTTCAGCAGCCAATCTTAACGAAAACCCCGGCACTGCCGGTTTATTTGATCGCATTTTTACGCTCCTAGTCTGGATTTGTGCCGCCTCTGGTTTAATTTTTCTGCTCTGGATGGCCTGGATTGTTTTTCAGGATGCGCGGCCGGCGATCAATGAATTCGGTCTGGGATTTCTCTGGGGAACCACTTGGGATGTGAACGTCCTCAAATTTGGTGGTTTACCCTTTATTTTCGGTTCGATCGTTTCCTCGATTCTGGCTCTTTTATTAGCTATTCCCCTCAGTGTCGCCGTTGCTTTAACCACTAGCGAGAATTATTTGCCGGCAAGTGTCCGTTATCCCATAGGTTTTTTGGTGGAATTAATTGCCTCGATTCCCAGTGTAATTATCGGTTTATGGGGGATTTTCGTGCTAATTCCCGTGCTTAAACCCCTGCAAGAATGGTTATTTCAAAATTTTGCTTGGTTCCCTTTGTTTAATACCCAACCTTTGGGACCAAGTATGCTGATCGCTGGTGTGATCCTGGCCATTATGATCGTGCCGACTATTTCCGCTATCAGTCGCGATGTGCTGCTTACCGTCCCCCCCGAATTACGCAGCGCCTCCATGGCCCTAGGTGCCACTCGTTGGGAAACCATCTGGCGCGTGTTGTTGCCGGCGGCGAGTTCTGGCATTGTCGGGGCGATTATCCTCGGTTTAGGGCGCGCTTTAGGGGAAACTATGGCGGTGGCCATGGTAATCGGTAACTCCTCGATTATTACTCCCTCCCTCTTGGCCCCCGGTTATACTATTCCCGCCGTACTAGCTAATACCTTCCCAGAAGCTTTTGAAAAAATCCACATCGGAGCTTTGATGTATTTAGCTTTGATTCTATTTGTTATTACCTTGGCCGTCAATAGTGTAGCGGCTTTATTAGTACAGTTTATCAACCGCAATCGTTAATTTTATGAGCCAAGGAGCTTTTCCCGAAGAAGATTTACAGCAACCCCTGTCACCCTGGCGACATTTTTTTACCAACGGTCTCACGGGTTTAGCGATCGCTCTTAGTGCTATCGCTATTCTGCCTTTATTCGCTATCCTCTTTCAAATTGTCAAAGAAGGTTTACCCGGATTCAATGGGCAAGTTTTCACCTCTTTACCCGCCCCAGTTGGCTCTGATCCCAGTGTTCCCAACGGTTTTGCCAATGCGATCGTGGGTACTTTAACTATGGTCGGTTTAGCGGCTTTAGGCAGCATACCTCTGGGGATTCTCACCGGGGTTTTCCTCTCGGAATTCGCTCGGGGTTCCAAAATTGGCGGCATTCTGCGCTTTGCGATCGTGGTGTTGAGTAGTACCCCTTCCGTTATCGTCGGGGTGTTTTCCTTCGGGGTTTTGGTGTTAACTACCAAACAATTTTCCGCCGTGGCGGGGGCCTTTGCTTTAGGGGTGATTATGTTGCCGATCATCGCTTTAACCACGGAAGAGGCGCTGAAACTAATACCCATGTCCTACCGTCTCGGTTCCTCCGCTTTGGGGGGTTCCCGTTTCGATACGGTATTTCGCATTGTCCTGCCAGCAGCGATCGCACCGATTATGACCGGGATATTATTAGCAGTAGCCCGGGCTGCCGGAGAAACGGCCCCTTTAATGTTTACGGCTTTATTTAGTCAATTTTGGCAAGAAAGTCTTTGGTCGCCCACACCGGCTTTAACGGTGTTGATTTATAACTACGCTAGTTCCCCTTTTCCTGAACAAAATTCCTTGGCTTGGACAGCTTCTTTAGTCCTGATTATCTTAGTTTTAATTACTAGCCTTCTTTCCCGTTTTGTCACTCGTAAACGCTCAAATTAAGCATTTTTCTTATGATCGATTCCTCTCTCATGAACAATCCTACGTCTCTAGCTAATTCGGCGATCAAAGTCGAAAATCTCAGCTTTTTCTACGGTAGCAAAAAAGCCCTGGAAGGTGTTTCTTTAGAAATCCCGCAAAGGCAAGTAACCGCCATGATCGGCCCCTCTGGTTGTGGTAAATCCACTCTCTTAAAAGCCCTCAATCGCATCGGGGAATTAGAGGGACAGGTGACAGTTAAAGGCAAAGTTAGGTTTTTTGGCCAAGATATCTACGCTCCCAAAGTTAACCTTCATACCTTACGGCGACAGGTGGGTATGGTGTTTCAGCGCCCTAACCCTTTTCCTGCTAGTATTTACGATAATATTGCCTACGGTATTAGAATTTATCGTTCCGCTAGTCGCAGTGAATTAGATGCAATTGTGGAATCAGCTTTAAAAGGGGCTGCTCTTTGGAATGAAGTTAAAGATCTGTTGAATAAATCCGCTTTAGGATTATCGGGAGGACAACAACAAAGATTGTGTATTGCTCGCGCTTTGGCGGTAAAACCAAAAGTATTATTAATGGATGAACCTTGTTCCGCTTTAGACCCCCTTTCTACCCTCAAAGTCGAGGAATTAATCCATGAATTGAAGCAACAATACACGATCGTCATTGTCACCCATAATATGCAACAGGCCTCTAGGGTATCCGATCGCACGGCCTTTTTTAATACCGATGAAAGCCGCGTCGGTCATTTGGTGGAATGTGATGCCACCCAGAAAATTTTCACCGATGCAGTTAATCAACAAACTCGCGATTATGTAGCCGGTAGATTCGGTTAATTTGTCTTGTCAGGAGATAGGAGACAGGAGACAGGAGACAGGAGATTATTTTTATTTATTCTCCCCACACCCCACACCCTACACCCTACACCCCACACCCTACACCCCACACCCCACACCCCACACCCTACACCCCACACCCTACACCCATCTCCCCACTTCCCACTCCCATAACCCAACCCCCTAAACAATAACGCTGCCCGATTTTGCTAGGATAAGAAATGTAACAAGAATCTTTCTCAACAGTCGGATAATTCATGGGCAACGATACCATCACCTTACTCTCTCCCCGGGAAATTGAAAAAATGCGTCGAGCCGGACGATTAGCGGCTAAACTGTTAGACCATCTGGCCGATATGGTTAAACCGGGGGTAAGTACCCTAGAAATCAATGACGAGGCAGAACGTTGGACTCGCGCCCATGGAGCCAAAAGTGCGCCCCTAGGATACCATGGCTTTCCTAAGTCCATCTGTACTAGCATTAACGAGGTTATTTGTCACGGCATCCCCAGCGCCGATCAAATCCTCAAAGACGGCGATATTATTAACATCGATGTCACACCGATTTTAGAAGGTTATCACGGCGATACGTCGCAGACTTTCTTTGTCGGTACTCCCTCCCCCCTGGCCAAAAAGTTAGTGGAAGTTACCAGAGAATGTCTGCAAAGAGGCATAGATGCAGTGCAGCCGGGGGGTAAAATCGGCGATATCGGGGCGGCTATCCAAGAATATGCCGAAGGACAAGGATTTTCGGTGGTTAGAGATTTTGTCGGTCATGGTATCAGTAATGTTTTTCACACCGGTCCGCAGGTTCCCCACTACGGCACTCGTGGCAAGGGCAAAAAAATTCGCCCCGGCATGGTATTCACCATTGAACCAATGATTAATGAGGGAACCTGGCAACATATTGTCTTAAAAGACGGTTGGACTGCTATTACTAAAGATGGTAAACTTTCGGCCCAATTTGAACACACCATCGCCGTCACCGAAACCGGTGTCGAAATTCTCACTTTATCCGATTAAATTTAGGGAACGGGGAACAGGGGATAGGGAATGGGAGAATGGGGAAATAGGGAAGTTTCAACTAATACCCCAAAACCCTAAAACCCTAAAACCCCATCACCCCTCTCCCTTCTCCCCCCGCAACGCGCACGAAGTGGTCTCCTCACTTCCCCACTTCCCACTAATAACTGATAACTGATAACTGATAACTGAATATATGCAGTATCGTCGTTTCGGTCGCACTAATCTACAAATGCCGATGTTTTCCTGTGGGGGAATGCGCTATCAATTTCAGTGGCAGGATGTGCCGATGTCGCAAATTCCCGACGAGAATCAAGGCAATTTAGAGGCAATCATCAATAAATCTCTGGAAGTGGGGATTAATCACATCGAAACCGCTAGGGGTTACGGCACTTCCGAGATGCAATTAGGCAAAATTTTGCCGCAACTACCGAGGGACAAGATTATCGTGCAGACGAAAGTTTCTCCTAGTCAAGATGTGCGGGAATTTCGCCGTAAATTTGAGCAATCCAGGCAATTTTTACGGTTAGATTATGTGGATTTGTTGGGTATCCATGGCATCAACACGGCTGAAATTCTCGATTACACTATGGCCGAGGGCGGTTGTTGGCAAGAGGCGAAAAAATTACAGCAACAGGGAAAAGTTCGTTTTATCGGTTTCTCCACCCATGCACCAACTGATGTAATTGTCAAGATTATTGCAACAAATTGTTACGATTACCTCAATCTGCACTGGTACTATATTTTTCAGAATAACTGGCTGGCCATAGAAGCGGCAAAACAGCACGATATGGGCGTTTTTATCATTAGTCCCTCCGATAAGGGCGGCCATCTCTACAATCCTCCCCCTAAGCTCGTCGCTCTCTGTTCTCCTCTCAGTCCGATGGTTTTTAATGACCTATTCTGTCTCAGTCATCCGGCCGTTCATACCCTGAGTATCGGTGCAGCGCAACCCACAGATTTTGATGAACACCTGAAAACTTTACCCTTACTCGATCGAGCCGAGGAGATTTTACCGGCAATTATCGAGAGATTGCAAGGGGAGATGATCAACTGTTTAGGCGATAATTGGGTAAAAACTTGGTCTGTGGGTTTACCTAGCTGGGAAAATACACCCAATCAGATTAATATTCCTTCTATCCTCTGGTTACACAATCTTGCTATCGCCTACGATATGATCGACTTTGCCAGGGCCAGATACAATCTCTTGGGGAATGGGGGTCATTGGTTCCCCGGTCAACA
>NZ_JASJFF010000783.1:0-1836 GCF_030065435.1 Microcystis sp. M53603_WE2 | reverse complement strand
TGAAATGGGGCGAAAGTCTGTGGACTCTGTGTAAGACAGTACATGGTTTTTTAACTGTGGTATGCGACGGTGGTGGAAGCAGAAACTTAAATCGTGAGGTTTAGGAATCGCCGCACTTTTAGGGCGGCGAGGATGTCAACGTGGATAAAAACACGCTATTTTATTAACCTATACTAACCGCGCTTTAGGAGTCAGCAGTTTTCATGGATTCCGTGACAACCCTCCAATGTCAAAACCTAACCTGTCTATCCCCGAACGCTCTCACTAATAGATTCTGTGAAAAATGCGGTACTCCTTTAGTTAAGCGCTATTTATGGATGATGGGTGATTGGGTGAGAACCTATTATCATGTTGGCGAGCTAATTGATAATCGTTATTTGGTCAAACAACCACAAATTGTTCTTGATACTAAACCCGCTCAAGCACCCCAAGCGCCGGACGAACCTCCTAGCTGGATTTCCCTCTACCTAAAATTGTTACCCTTCCATCTCCACATTCCCCAAGTCTATGGCTATATTCCCAGTCCCGATGAACGCTTAAATATGGACATCTGGCTGTTGGAATACGGCACTATTCCCCTCGATCAAACGGGAGAATTAATATATCCAGAACTATTGCCCACTCTAGCCGAGGTTTGGTCGCAAGCTTCCGATTTAAGACAAATTCACTGGTTATGGCAAATGGCCAAACTCTGGCATCCCCTTCAGAGAAAGGCTGTAGTCTCTAGTCTGCTCAACCCTTCACTGACGAGAGTGAATGATCAGCTGCTGCAATTGCTAGAATTAAGCAAAGATGAGGCCACCGCTCCCAATTTAAAAGATTTAGGAGCTTTCTGGACCGGTCTGATCCCGACGGCAGCCGCTAATATTCAAGATTTTCTCGTATCCCTGACCCAAGAGCTAGAATCCGGTGATCTCGATCGCCCGGAATCCCTGATCGCTATTCTCGATTATGCACTACAGCACTACGGTGGAGGTCAAGAACGCAGCTATGAGATTTTTACCTGCACTGATACCGGTCTGCTGCGGGAACACAACGAGGATGCCTGTTATCCCCCGACTAATCAGGCCATAACCCTCGCTCATGGTCAAAATCCCCTGGCGATTGTCTGTGATGGCATCGGCGGTCAGGAAGGGGGCGAAATCGCTGCTCAATTGGCGATCAAAACCCTGTCTAGGGAAATTAATCCCAGTCCCACCACTAATATTGAAATCTATCCCGATAGTTACAGTCTTATCCTCGAACAGGCGATTCGTGTCACCAATGATCTGATCAGTCAACGCAATGATCAGGAGTCAAGACAAGATCGTCAGCGCATGGGTACGACTCTAGTTATGGCTTTTGCCCAGGCCCAGGAAATGTACGCGGCCCATGTGGGGGATTCCCGCATCTATTGGATTACTGCCCACAGTTGTCATCAAGTGACGGTGGATGACGATCTCGCTTCCAGGGAAGTGAAATTAGGCTATCTCCTCTATTGTGATGCCATACAGTATCCCAACGCGGGGGCCTTGGTGCAAGCTTTGGGCATGAGTAGCGCCAATAATCTCCATCCCACCGTTCAGAGGTTGATTATTGATCAAGATTGTGTTTTTCTCCTCTGTTCCGATGGTTTAAGTGATTACGATCGGGTAGAACAATACTGGGACAGTGAAATTGTGCCTCTTTTGCGAGGAGAGAAAAATGTAACCGCCGTGGGGGAAAGTTTATTACAACTAGCTAACCAGAAAAACGGTCACGATAACTCCACCATCGCCCTAGTTTATTGTCGGGTAGTTCCTGCGGCTGAACCTGTCACGCCTTTAGTTTATGCTGAGGCCAAAGAACGGATTATTC
>NZ_JASJFF010001146.1:0-11515 GCF_030065435.1 Microcystis sp. M53603_WE2 | reverse complement strand
TTTGCTGAATAATGGTAAAACCCTTTTAAAATAAGGCTTTTGACCTGTTAAAATCCGATGTTCATGCTGCGAAAATCGGATTGGGACCATCAAAAACCTGGCATTATCCTTATTGTAGTACATCAGTTGGTACAAAAAAGAGAGGGCAACAAAGCCTGAAACTCCCGACGACCGGCTACTGACGACCGGCTACTGACTCCTAACCCCACCAACAAACTTTTTCAGCAAACCCTAATTAAGTTTTCTTGATCAAGAAGAATATCACGATACTGGCAGGCAAGTTCTACATTACCTGAGCGTAATGGATGCACCAAAACTTCCGTCAGCGTCAACGTAGAGGTAACAACTTGAAACTCGCCTCGACTTAGCGCCCCAAAAAAGGCACGCACAAGCCCTAAATATGCCTGATTTTGCTCCATCAGGTAAATGAGTGGTGCGGTATCCAACCCCACAACTTGACCTTGTAGTTGCATCAGCCATTCCATGAGGCACGTTCCTGATTAACGTACTCTTGAGCATCAAGTCCATTCCAGATTTCTTTTCCTAGTCCTTCTAGTTCCATAATGCTATGCTTGGGCTTAACAAGCATAGGGCGACGTACCATTACAGCTAACTCTTTTAATAAGCGAAGTTGCTCGTCTGGGGTGAGATTCTCAACTTGCCGGCGAACATCTTGATAGGTAGTCATGCTCTTTACTCCCTGTGGCTCTTCGTTACTTGGTATGGTTCGATAGGGGGGCATAAATCGACTAAATCCTTATCTGGCAAGAGTTCTATTGATTAGTTTGTTTTAGCTCGAAAACAATTGACAAAAATCGCATCAATGTCCTTCTCTATAAGGGTTTCATCCCTTATAACTCCGTCCATTGCATAGCACAAACCGAAGAACCCTCCCTGTTTCTTCTATTAATCATGTCATATGGCCCACAGATCACGGCTCCAAAAAGTAAGGTAAAATGCCCCCATATTTGTCTATATCCGACCGCACTCCCGTCCGTCCCTGTGCCTAGACGTTTTTAGCTTATTATCATTTACTTTAATCAATGACCATGGTGTGTTCCCCAAAATCGATCGCTGCAGCGGTAGGACTTACATTAGGGAACGCATCCTACTAGATCTGCACTACGTTTTTGGAGTAGTGCCATTCTTTTGCTTGCTCCTCACGAAGACTGCCTTATTTTTTCGCTGAATCTCGAATAAGTCAATAGCCTCGAACAGGCCACTCAACTTTGCATATCCGTAGTTGCGTGGGTCAAAAGATGTCTGATTTGCTATGTGTCCGCCAATCTCTGCCAAATTCGACCAACCATCATCGTCTAGAGTGCTAGAAACCGCGCCCCTCAATAAACTGATTAATTTGGTGTCTTGCTTCAACTCTTTACCAGTTTTCTTAACACTTGCAGAAACTTTGGAAGTCTCCTCAGAATTTACTGCTTGATCAATAGTTTCTAGGTATAAAAATGTTGAACACGCATAAACAAAAGGCAAGGGTGTTTTCTTCTCGCCAAATCCATAGACTTTTAAGCCATTTGTCAAAATTCGCATCACTAAAGGAGTAAAGTCACAATCGCTCGACACGATTGCAAAAGCATCCAACTGTTGTGTATACAGCAAATCCATTGCATCAATAATCATTGCAGCATCAGTAGCATTTTTGCCCTTCGTATAGTCGAACTGTTGGACGGGGCGAATAGCGTATTCGTGCAAACACTCCTCCCAAGCTTTCAGCGCAGGACTTTTCCAGTTTCCGTAAGCCTTACGAATATTGGCAACTCCATACTTTGCAATTTCAGAGATGATCGCCTCAATTTTTGATGCAGGGGCGTTGTCTGCATCAATTAGCAGTGCAATTTTTGATTCTGATTGCAGCATATTGCTCCAGGTGTGCTGATCACTTTAATTTTTGAACTCGAACAGAGACTTTTCAAGTATGCCCCAACCTATAACCTAAGCCATCTAACTATTAATTATACAGAAACTTTCCGAATAACCAGAGTAAGGATATGGGGAAACTTTCGACATATCACCCCGTTTTGTAGATTCCTGACAATCAGCTGAGATACAAAGAACTTTTCAGCGACCATAGCACGAATTATAATTCTTCAGGTAACTGAGCAGACTAACTATAAAGTTGCGATGGCGGAGCAAATTCTTTCTCTACTCTTGTACTTAATTGTCATTCTAACGGCTTTTTGGTTTATTAGCCCCCAAAAAACGCCCCGTAGTCATCCCGCCTATCATCTTGCCTGTTTACTAGAAGATGCTCCTGAAAGCTCTTTAAAGGGTCAATTTTGTCCCCTGGCTACTCCCTTGGCTACCCCGATCGCCTGTACTGTTCCGCAGGTGTGGCGCAGTGTATATAGGCAGTCTCTGGCAAAACCGGATGTTAACTATTGGCAATGGCGCGGTATGCCCGAAAATGAGCAGTTTTGTCGGGAATTAGGGGAATTATTGCGGTTAAATCCGGCTGGAGGTTACGCTAAGGAAATTCTGGAAAGTCTCGCCTTGGGTCAAGATCCTTTTTATCATCTTTACTGGGATCTAAAAGCGATCGCTAATGGTAACTTTAACACTATTGGCACTAATAAACTAGCTGAGGGCAGATTTGCCCAGCGAGATTTGCGAACTCATCAGCAGATGCGGAGGGATTTTCGTCAATGGCATTTACAAGCTTGTGAACAGTTGGGAAAAGAGCGAGTTAAAGCGGTTTATCGGCGGTGTTATGGGTCAGATTGGTCATTAATCGCCCAAATTCTCTATCCTTCGCCCCGTTCCTTGGCCGTGATGATTATAGAGTCCGCTAATCCCGTTTGGTGGCGAGTTTTGGGGATTACTCCTTTTAGCACGACTAGCCGGATTGAGAATAATTATAAAACTCTCTTGTGTTATTGGCATCCCGATCGCAATTCCCATCCCAATGCGACAGAAATCACCGCCCAGCTTAATCGCGCCTACGATTGTTATCAAAGTTTTCAGGAGATGAGTAGTCAAGATAATGCACCTTTGTGGACGAAAATCCGTCGCTGGATTCCTTAGACTTGACTCTAGACCTCCTGCAAAGGTAAGTTATCGAGCCGCTATCCGGTCAAAATATCTAAAAGCCCCGATAAATTCGACATAATCTTAGGTTTTATGGATAGAATAGTTGTCTCTTGCCTTTTTTCTCCTCCTGTATCCTGTCTCCTGTATCCTGTCTCCTTACCTAACGGAAGATTTTTGATTTTTGCAGGAGATATTCTAGTTTTTCCCTTGACTTTTTCCTTAACGAAAGAATGTTAGTCTAGGAACAATTTATGACCACGCTTGCACTCTCAGGGTAATGAATCTAGTGCTTTTAAACAATCGCTACCAAATTGTTAGTATCCTTGCTAGGGGGGGATTTGGGGAAACTTATATCGCTATCGATACGAATATGCCTTCTCAACGGCGCTGTGTGATTAAAAAATTGCAGCCGGCTATTCAAAGTGAGGGGATGCCAGAATGGTTAAAAGAACGTTTTCAGAAAGAAGCAAGCGTTTTAGAGGAATTGGGGGAACAAAATCGCCAAATACCCCGTTTATACGGTTATTTTGCCCAAGATAATCACTTCTATCTGGTGCAGGAGTGGATTGAAGGGGAGACACTAACCCAAAAACAGCAACGACAGGGAAATTTATCCTCCTCAGCAGTGCGGACGATTTTGGAGAATTTACTGCCTGTTCTTGATTTTATTCACAGTCGCCGCATTATTCACCGGGATGTGAAACCCGATAATATTATCTTAAGAAATAGTGATAATTTGCCCGTTTTAATCGATTTTGGGGTAATGAAAGAGGCAGTCGCCACCTTACTCGATCCTACGGGAAAAAGTGCCTATTCGATCGCCCTTGGCACCCCCGGTTATATGGCTTCGGAACAGGCTGCCGGGAGACCGGTCTTTTCTAGTGACCTTTACAGCCTAGGCTTAACGGCGATTTTTTTATTAACGGGAAAAACTCCCCAATATCTAGAAACTGACTCGCGCACGGGGGAAATTCTCTGGCGACAGGAGGCAGAAAATGTTAATCCTAATTTAGCTATGGTAATCGATCGAGCGATCCGTTTTCATCCCCGCGATCGGTTTGCTACTGCCAGGGAAATGTTGGCAGCTTTGGCAGAAATATCCCCCGATTTGTCCACCCAACCGACTATCGCGGTTTCTCCCCATAGTCCCCGATTAAAGTCCTCTACACCCCCAAAACCAACCGTCTCCCCCACTGTGGTTATTCAACCCAATTCTGGGGAAAAAAAGAATCCTTGGCTGTGGATTTTGCTGATTTTTGCGGTGACAATTGGGGCTTTTGCCCTAGGATATCGGGGATTTATGGCTCTTTTACCCAAAAATGAGGAAATTGAACCATTACCAACCCCTGAACCTTCTCCTAGTCCTGAAATCATTCCTCCTCCCTCCCAAGATTTTCCCCCTATCCGACGACCTTCTCGTCAACGGACTCCCATTTATTCCCCGACTCCTACTCCCTCCCCGACTCCTACCCCAGAGGTGATTCCTAGTCCAGAAGTGACTCCAGAATTAACTCCTAGTCCCACCCCAGAAGAAGTAATTCCTATTCCTGTTCCTCTTCCTGAAACAGATCCAAGTCCTCAAGTTTCTCCCCTTCCTTCCCCTTCTCCTTCCCCTTCCCCTGTTCCAGAGGTGATTAATCCCCCGGTTAATGAGGATAAAATTGAACCGATCGCTCCTCCTGTTTTATCACCTTCTCCTCTTCCCACGGTGGAAAATAGTAATTAATCTAAAAATACGGGTTTTTCTTTAAGCTCTAGCACGAAAAATTTGATTAGCAGTGAGGTTTAACTCTGGAAAAATCCCTGAAATAAGACGTTGATCCTGTTTAAATAAATTACCTTGATATTCTCCATCTATTAATTGATAGATAGAAATGGTGGGTTCTTTGGGGCTGCCGATATATCGGGCCGAACCTTTGGCTAAATAATCGATAATCCAATATTCGGCAATTCCTAATTGTTCGTAGTCGTCGAATTTTTTCAGATAATCATCTCGCCAATTGGAACTGACAATTTCAATAATTAATTTAGCTGATGTTGCCAGAGAAATTGAGGAAGCGGTTTCCCAATAGGGATCGTTAACTAGATTTTCTCTGTCTAAGACAATAATATCGGGTAGATAACCTGTATGGGGTCGAAGGGGTTTTACTGCCGCAGTATTAGGGATAAAATAGGGCAATTGCTGCCGATTTATCTCTAAGAATAGGGTTCCAGAAACAAATCCGCCAATTTCTTCGTGTTTTCCGATCGGTCGCATCATGGGCAATAATTTTCCTGCGATTAATTCGTATTGTTGTCCATCATCGGGATATTGATTGATATAGTCATCAAAAGTCAACAATTGGGGGATGGTTTGGGTTGTGGTCATGGCAGTTAGGGGAATAAGAGAGATGATTTTTCTAGATTCTAACTCGATTAACGACGTTGCCACCAAGTCAATCCAGCTAGGGTAAATCCTACTAAAGGCATCACTACCATCGCTATCCAAAAAATAGCGTTAGCTTGCAGGGGATTTAAATTGATTCTTCTATTTTCTGGTTCCTTGGCCCGGATAGATAAGGTGGCTGTTTCACCACTGGCTAACCACTGCACAGAATTTAAAAATATATCTCCGTTTAACTGTTGTTCAAACAGTCCATCGCTGGCAAAGCTGGCATTACCAATCACGATTAATTTACCTTTTTTTCCCGTCAGGGCAACTCCTAGATCAAAGGGGCCGGCTAAATCTTTTTCAGGGTTAAACTGGAGATTCTGATCATTTAAATCACTCTCAGCCCACATTTTATCATTAGTAATCATTAAAGATACGGCTTCAATTCCTTCGATGGGAACGGTAGCGATAGGACGAGCAAAGGGAAAGATAGAAATACCGTTGGCAAAATCGCGAGTAATCGGATGATTGCCGTAATTGGTAATAATGGGACTAGCCGGACCTAAACCGATAATTTCCCCGGCACCGGAAGCATCAATAATAATCCGATTATCCAGTTTCACACCCCAAGGGGTTAATAAGGGTTCTAATCCGGTTTCGGTTTGGGGGTCAATCATTAATAAAATTTTGCCCCCTTGCTCAAGATAGTTTTTTAAAGCGGTGACTTCCTGGGGAAATATTTTTCTTTTGGGACTGGCAATAATAATGACATCGGCATTATTGGGAATGGTGGAACGTTCCACTAGATTAAGTGGTTCTACTTGATAACCTTTTGCTTCTAAACTATTGACTGCTTGTCCTAAACCCCCTTGAGGTTCTTTGATGGCATTTTCTCCATGACCTTGCAGAAAGTAAGCGGTTAAAGTGCGATCGGTTTTAGCGGTTTCGATGGCGTTACTCAGTTTCGCTTCGGTGAGACTTTCCTCTTCACTAATAGTTTTTAGAGGTTGTTTTTTGTCACCATACTGTAGATAGACTCTAGACAGATTATCATCAGCTAGTTTTTTAAATTCTTGGACAATATTGGGTTTTTTCTCGGGATTAACTATCTCGTACTGAAATTGGGGGTTTTTGCGTTGATAATTGGCTAAAAGTTCCTCTTCGTTGCCACTGATTCCCCGGGTTGAAAAAATCCAGACTTTGACGGGTTTTGACAGATTGGTTAATAGTCTTTCGGTTTGGGGGGATAAACTAAAGATTTGGTTTTCGGTTAAATCAACTCGATAGGGATAACGGAGGGCGAGAAAGTTAATTAAACCAATAACGCTGAGGACAATAATAGTAGTAATGAGGGTTTGAGTGCCGGTGCGGGTACTTCTTTTTTGCCAAAAGTCTTTGGAAGTGATTACTAATAACAACAGCCACCCTAGAAACAAAATAGCTCCGGCAATTAATAACCCCAGAGAGAGGGATGACCATTGACCGGAGATTAACCCCACGGTTAAGCCGGCACTACCCAGAAATAGGGCGGGTATATAGAGAAATTTACCGTATTTTTGCCAGGATCTCATAGTTAGTTTCTTTGATAACGGTCCGCTTCGATCGCTTGAGTAGTTAGGAAGATTCCCAGCAGAATATAACTGAGGAGGATGACTAAACTACTACTGTCAAAAATTCCCCGCACGAAATTGTTAAAGGGTTGATACCAAGATAGATGGGATAGTAATTCTTTCAGGAAAAATCCGATCTGTTCTCCCACTTCTCCTCCGATGCGATCTCGAAAGAAGGTTTCGGCATTGTTAGCAATTACATCCAGTATCCAGATAAATAAGATGGTGATAAAGGTGATGATGTAAGCAAGGATAGAACTATTGGTGAGGGAAGATATAAACATCCCGATGGCTAGGATGGCCGCTGCCAGTAAAATTAATCCTAGATGAGCTAGTAAAATACTGGCTATATTTACTGGGGGAACTGCGGTACTAAAAACCACTATTTCGTAAATCCAGAGGGGGGTAATCATCACGGTAAAAAAGGCTAACACTCCCAATAATTTACCGATGGCTATACTCCAATTAGTCAGGGGAGAAGTGGCTAAAAGTTCTAGGGTTCCCTGTTTTTTTTCCTCTGCGTATAATCCCATAGACAGGGCTGGCAAAATTACCAACAATAAAGAGGATAAAATAATGCCGATGAAAGTGGTCATAAATTCAGACACCGTATCTCTGGCTACCAGAAATCCCGATTGTTCTTGGATACCAATATCGAGAATAATGCCGTAGAGAAGGGAGTTAAAGAAAAATCCTGCTACTAACCAAAATATCCCCATAATGATATAGGCATTGGCGGCGGTAAAATAGCTTTGAAATTCCTTGCGAAAAATCGCCCAGATATTATTGATCATGTCTCTCCTCTTGCTGGTTACTTTCCCCGCTGCCGATTACTTCCAGAAAGATGTCTTCTAGGGTTTTACGCGTGCGACGCATTTCTAATAGGTTATAACCATTGTTGACAACTATTCTAGCAAGTTCTGCCCCTAGGTTTGTCCCCGCTTGACCAACAATTTTGAGCAGATTATCGCCGACTTTTGCCCCTTGCTCGACTTGCGGCATTTGTTGAAGGATTTCTAACAGGGAATCCCTATCACCTTCGATCTCAATTTCATAACTGGAACCAGCAGGGGTAGCGGTAGTAATATTATTGGCTACGATGCGACCCCGATTAATAATTGTCGCTCGATCGCAGGTAATACTCACTTCTGGTAAAATATGAGTGGAGAGAATAATTGTATGTTCTCCCGCTAAACTTTTAATTAGATTTCTCACCTCGATAATCTGTTTCGGATCCAATCCTACTGTCGGTTCATCTAAAATAATTACCGGTGGATCGTGTACAATCGCTTGGGCAATTCCCACACGCTGTTTATAACCTTTGGATAACTTGCGGATAATAACTTTTCTTTTTTCTAGTAACTGACATTTACCTAAAACTAAATCTACCCGCGCTTTTCTATCCCCCGATGAGATGCCTTTAATCCGCGCCACAAAATCAAGAAAACTTTCCACGGTCATCTCTGGATACAAGGGGGGATTTTCAGGAAGATAACCAATGCGACGACGCACTTCTAAGGATTGTTGATGCACATCGTATCCTGCTATCCTTGCTGTTCCTGTCGTGGCAGGAATATAACCGGATAAAATCCTCATAGTCGTGGTTTTTCCCGCTCCATTTGGTCCCAAAAAACCGAGAATTTCTCCTTTTTCTACGGTAAAATCCACGTCACTGATTGCCGCGGTAGAACCATAAATTTTACTCAGATGTTCGACTTCAATCATAAGCTTTATCAGTTGGTAAAGAGGAGGCAGGAGACAGGAGACAGGAGCGGGGAGAATATAATAGACCTCGACCTCATATTATCTCAAGACCAAAAGTCTTTCTAGTTAAGGAATCTACCCGAATAAAAATTATTTTAATTGCCTCAGATTTTTTCAGTGAAATTGAATTAGCAACGATATACATTCCAGTTCTCGAACTATTTAGTTAGTACATAAACTAAAGGCAAGCTGTGACTGGGTTATAATTTTTGGAGATGTCTAATAAATAAAAGTAATGCCCTCATTACTGATAACTGATTTTTCCTAGACTATGATCCCGATTAATTTCTACCACTAGATGCGCTTGTTTGAGCAGGGGTGGCAGAAATAATTGCGGATGTAAACTTTTCCAAAAATACTTGACAAATTCCTCGATTTCTGATGGGGTCATACCTCCTTTTGTTTCGGCTGCCTGTCGCCATTGTAAACTGTAACGGTAGTCAAGGGGATAAAGAATCAGTAAGCGATCGATTTTTGACCAGAGGGGTAGATATTCTCGCAATCTTTGATTATTATCCCTGGCCAATTGTCGGTCTTCTTCGCTATTAATCGGATCGGGGGCATGATCAAAGACTGTTTCTTCTATTGGATTCATGCCCACAAACCAACCCTCGAAAAAAAGAATATCAACTCGTTCCACTTGTTCCGCTGCAATTCTATCTCCTTGTCCTTGATGCAGGGACTTGTCAAACCGCGGGATTAAAATCGGACTTTTTTGCTGACAAACCTGTTCTAAAACTTTAATTCCTAATGCTATATCATGAGTACCCGGTGGACCACGCCAGCGCAATCTTTCATCCTTTTGACGCAATTTTATTCGCTCATTATAGGTCTTATAAATATCATCTAAAGAGAGATTATTTACTTTTAAATCAAAATAGGCTAAAATAATCGACATTATGGATGTTAAGGTGGTCTTTCCCGTGCCTTGAGGGGCCAAAATGCCTTGAATCAACGGTTTTGCGTGGCTGCGTAGCTGTAGCGCCCAGGGAATCCAGAAGCGCCAACAGCTGATCAAAATCTGATTTGGCTGATTTATCCCTAACTCCTGACATTTTTGCCAGACTCGCGGCCAGAGAATCATTAGTAGTTCCGCCCTTTCCTGTAGGATGAGAGGGTTAGTCTGCTGAAAACTTAAGGATTCGATCTCTAGTAAATCTTCTAGATCCGCCTGACTTAAGGGATTTTCGTCGATTAATCCCCGTAAAATCGTCAAAATCTTCATAGCTGTTATATCAGAATTAGCAAAAAACTGTCCCGATGATTCAGGAGTAATTCTCTGGGGTTAGCCACCAATACCAGCAGATTAATCCCGCTCAAGATTTTTTTTGAGAGTGTTTTTTAGGGTTATTTGCCCAAAAATGAAGGGTTCGCAGGCAGGCATGGATTCCCATTATATATATGAGTATATGTCAAGTCCCGTTTTCAGTCAAGGGGTTTGGCCAAAAATCTCTAGCTTTGTCTCCAGTTTCCCAATCGGTTAGACTAAGAATTATTAACATTACTTAACAAAACAGCCGATGAATACAGCTGCCCTGACGATAAAGCAAAATTGGCAATGGCAAGGACATTCGATACACTATGTGCAAGCGGGTACTAGAGTTGCGGGAAAACCCCCTTTACTATTAGTCCACGGTTTTGGCGCTTCCACCGACCATTGGCGAAAAAATGTGCAAGGTTTAGCCTCAGAATGGGAGGTATGGGCGATCGATCTGTTAGGATTCGGTAGATCAGCTAAACCGGATATTGTCTATAGTGGCAGTCTTTGGCAGCAACAATTAAACGATTTTATCAAGGAAGTTGTGGGCCAACCGACGGTTTTAGCCGGTAATTCTCTGGGGGGTTACGCTTCTCTCTGTGTGGCTGCTAATCATTCCGAGAATGTTCGGGGATTAATTCTCCTCAATAGTGCCGGTCCCTTTAGCGAGACAGAAAGCAATCGTCAGCCTAATTTAGCACAAAAATTACTGCGATCGATCTTGCTGCAACCCCACGCCAGTTATCTCTTATTTCTCTATACCCGTCAACCCAAAACTATCCGCAAAACCCTAGAGAAAGTATATCTCGATCGCAGTGCCATTACCGAGCAGTTAATAGAAGATATCCGTCGTCCTTCCCTGGATGCGGGAGCAGCCAAAGTTTTTGCTTCTGTGTTTAAATCTCCCCGGGGGGAAAATGTGGATATTCTCCTGCAAAAGTTAAGTTGTCCCCTGTTGATGTTATGGGGTGAAGGGGACCCTTGGATGAATACTAGGGAACGCGGGGCCAAATTCCGTCAATACTATCCTTCTCTGACAGAATATTATCTAACTGCCGGTCATTGTCCCCACGATGAAATTCCCACAGAGGTTAACCGGTTGATTAGTGATTGGATGAAAAGCTTATAGGTAGTTAGGGACTGGTTATCAGGTTTTTATTTTTTTGACGCTCAAGTAGTCGTGCAAAATTAATTTCCTAGTCGAGACAGGATACAGGATACAGGATACAGGATACAGGAGACGGGATACAGCTATTAGGGATCGGATTTGAGTTTTCAGTTCTCTGTTTGCTCACCACCGCAGAAGCCTGACGGAGTAGTGGCTTAGATGTGTAATTAATTGTGCTTAGATACTTATCTAACCTGAAAAAAGAGGGTTCGCAGGCAGGCACCGATTCCCATTCTATATATAAGTATCTGTCAAGTGCGGGGATTTGTCAAGGATTTTTTTGAAAAAATCTGCCAGAATTT
>NZ_JASJFF010001238.1:0-3949 GCF_030065435.1 Microcystis sp. M53603_WE2 | reverse complement strand
GTTTTTTGACGTTTTTACGGCGAGACATCGGAATATTCCTGAATTTTCTAGGTTAACTTTAACTTTTGCTTGACAGTCGGATGATTACAGCCCATCTCAAACCCTCTCCTGCGAGTCTTCAGTCTCTTGGGTTAACTTTGACCGACTCGGTGGGAGTATTTTCTTGGTTAATCAATTCCCTGTTTATTTAGCGGCGGGTTTGGGGCGTTTGGTTCCGTACTTAGACCGCGCCTTTTGGCGGTTTTTCACCCCGGTGGCATCGAGGGTGCCGCGAATGATGTGATATCTGACTCCGGGTAGATCTTTGACCCGACCGCCCCGAATGAGGACGACGGAGTGTTCTTGCAGGTTATGACCGATGCCCGGGATGTAGGCTGTCACCTCAAATCCAGAGGTCAAACGTACCCTAGCCACTTTCCGTAGGGCTGAGTTGGGTTTTTTCGGTGTGGTGGTATATACTCTTGTACAAACTCCCCGACGTTGGGGGCATTGTTTGAGGGCGGGAGATTTGGTTTTTCTTTTCGCTTTGGATCTTTCGTCGCGTATTAATTGCTGAATGGTGGGCATGATAGGGCTGTATCTAAGGTTACTCTGAACTCCTATTACCGAAGGTCAAATCGTTGACAAAAGGTCATTATAGCAAATTGTTGCTCTTGTTGTCAAGTCCGCGATTGTGCTTTTCTCCGGTTTAGATGTTAGAGATTGTCTTTTTCTTGGGCGGCGGCGGCACTCAATTCGGGCGTTATTAGGCGATAAAATTACAGCTTCGTTGTTTTGGCTTGATAGTGCGATTTTAGCGATAATTATCACCTGATTAATCGGCTAATATCTGAAAAACTGTCTCTAGCTAACCTCATTTTCAGAACTGGTGTCTAGACTATTAGCTCTTAACGATATATTTAGAGCGTTTGTACTGGATGCAACCCAGGTGTGCTGCCATAAAATATTGTTAACCTTTGAGGTTAACAATATTA
This sequence comes from Microcystis sp. M53603_WE2, assembly GCF_030065435.1. Lineage (NCBI taxonomy): Bacteria > Bacillati > Cyanobacteriota > Cyanophyceae > Chroococcales > Microcystaceae > Microcystis > Microcystis sp. M53603_WE2. Next base: position 2,975 of record NZ_JASJFF010001238.1, on the reverse strand, counting down.
CAAGGGTCATCTACAATGGATATTGTATTTAAGGAAAAAAAATTTGAGAACGAATGCAATAGCCAAAGACTACTGAAAAAACAGTATGGAGAGAAGATGGCTAAGAAAATCAGGCAAAGACTCGACGACTTAAAAGCAGTTATTGTCCTGGAGGAAATGCGATCGCTGCCGGGACGTTGCCACGAATTGTTACATAACCGTGCTGGACAACTATCTCTAGATTTAGTTCATCCTCTCAGACTAATTTTTGAGCCAGCTAATATACCGATTCCTCAAAAAGCAGACGGGGGAATTGATTGGAAGAAAGTAACCGCAGTCGTAATTATTGGCATAGATGACACCCATGACTAATACTATTGAGAACAGATATGCACCGGATTTTATTTCTCCACCGGGAGAAACCCTTGCCGAAATCCTAGAAGAAAGAAATATGTCTCAATCGGAACTCGCCCAACGCATGGGCAGACCAAAAAAGACTATCAATGAGATAATAAAAGGTAAAGCGGAGATTACTATCGATACCGCCTTACAGATACAGTTAGTGTTAGGAACTCCCGCCAGTTTCTGGATAGAGCGCGAAAGACTTTATCGGGAATATTTAGCGAGAAAAAATGAGAATCAAAGATTAAAAGGTTATTTAGGCTGGTTAAAACAAATTCCTTATCGCCAGATGACTGAATTAGGCTGGCTCAAGTTTGATGAGGATAAAATAGAGCAATTACGAGAGAGCTTGAATTTTTTTGCCGTTGTCTCCCCTGAGCAATGGGAGGAGATTTGGGGGATAAATTTATCGATTGATTTTAGAAAGTCTCAGGCATTTGATAGCGATCGAGGGGCAATAACAGCATGGTTACGTCAAGGAGAAATAGAAGCATTGAAAATTAATTGTGCTGATTACAACGAGTTGAAATTCAGAGATGCCTTGCGACAAATTCGTTCGTTAACTATTAAGTCTATCGAGGTATTTCAACCGCAAATGATCGAGCTTTGTGCGGCAGCGGGGGTTGCCTTAGCCTTTGTCCCTGAACTTCCGAAAACAAGGGTACACGGTGCTACCCGTTGGTTAGATTCTCACAGAGCTTTAATTCAATTGAGCGATCGATACAAAACAAATGATCATTTTTGGTTTTCTTTTTTTCATGAAGCTGGTCATATTTTATTACATGGGAAACGAACTTTATTTTTAGAGGGGCAAGATATTCAAGATACAATTAAAGAAAAAGAGGCGGATGTTTTTGCGGCTAATTTCTTAATTGATCCCAGAGATTGGCAGAGATTTATCGCCAATAATTCTCTGAATAGAAAAGCTATTAATCAATTTGCCGAACAACTAGGAATACACCCTGGTATTATTGTTGGTAGAATGCAACATGAGCAAATTACTTCTTATCAAAACTATAATGATCTTAAGGAGAAATATTGTCTAAATACGCAGAATTCCTTTTTGGTATTGACGAGCGACTCCCCAAAAGGAAAACTTCCTATCTCACCATTAAGAAAACTGCTGTAAGCGGAGATTACTAAGGATAAATTTGGCAATAATTGACAAATTTAGCATTAGAGACAGGAAATTGCGATAACATCAAAAAAAGTCAGGTAGAGGATAGTTATGCTCGATCTTGCGAAATTAGCGGCAAAAATGCCAGGAATCAGTCAACATTTTCAACAGGAAGTGGCAGCTAGTCGCGAGCGAGTGCAACGGGCTAAAATTCTTTTAGAACAGGCTCAACAGCAACAGGAAAAACTGCTAGAACTCTATCATAACTGGCACGATCGCCTAATTTTCTCCGTTGCACTACCGATCGAACCTCTCGACACCCGCGTTACTATCCTTCCCGCTCCCGAAAGTCATAGCGTTTTTGCCACGGATGGTTCCCAAATTGCCCCTTCTCACCACGAAATCGCCTACTGTTATCTAATTAATATCGGTAGGATTATGTTGCACTATGGTCAAAATTTGCACCCTCTCCTCGATAGCATTCCCGAAGTCTATTACAAATCAGAAGACCTCTACATTTCTAAACAGTGGGGTATTCGCGTGGATGAGTGGATGAGTTATCGTCGGACGGTATTAGAAAGCCAAATGTTAGCAGAAATGGCTACTCGTTGGGTAAAACCCCCTGGGGCCCATTATGAACCAAATTTAGCCCTCGTGGATGGTTCTTTGATCTATTGGTTTATCGATAGTCTCCCCCCGGAAGCAAAAGATTTAATTTTGCCACCGATTTTTCAGTCTTGGGACGATTTAAAATCAGCTAGAATCCCGCTTATGGGTTATATTAGTGCTTCTCGTAGCACGGAAGGCTTAAATTTCCTGCGTTTACAATCTTGTCCCCATGATACTCCCAATTGCTTGATCAATTGCGGTGATTTAGACCCAGAAAAAACCCCTTGTCGCGTTGTCGATCCTCTCCGGGATGCTTCTCTCTGGGGTTATTTATTGGAACCGGGGCAAAGAAGTCCTTTTTGGCGCAGTTCTTTGAAAATACTCGATCTTTATGGGGATGAACATCGCATTTACTTCTGTTATCTCCATGTGGGGACGGAAATCGCTAGGGTAGAGGTTCCTGCTTGGGTGGTGGAGGAGCGAGAATTACTCGATCGCTCTTTGAGTATTTTACTGGCCCAGGTGTTAAAAGGTTATGGTTATCCGATCGCCTTAGCGGAAGCGCACAATTTAGCAGTGATTAAAGGTGGCGATCGCTTGCGTTTTTTTGCTCTTTTGGAACAACAAATGATTAAAGTCGGTTTACAGGATGTGGGAACATCTTATAAGGAAGCGAGAAAGCGCAGTAGTATCGCTTAATTGAGGAGGCAGCAGATGGGGAGTGGTCACTGATAACTGCTAACTGCTAACTGATAACTGCTAACTGATAAGTAGTCATGCAAAATTAATTACCCAAATAAAAAATTAAGAAGTATAATACATAAAAAAACGAAGCAGCAGGAAAATACAATGAGATTGATTAGAGACC
>NZ_JASJFF010001096.1:0-3274 GCF_030065435.1 Microcystis sp. M53603_WE2 | reverse complement strand
TTTTCAGGGAAAAAATCCCTAAATTTTACCCCCGATCCCTCCAATGGTCGGCACTTTTTGAGGTCAAAAAAGTCTAAAAGCCTTATCCAACAAGGTTTTTAGATTTATTCAGCAAGCTCTATCTAAGTAAGTAGGTGTTGAAAATTGTCAGATACCCCCCTTATTAAGGGGGGATTAAGGGGGGATCAATTAATCAGAACCACTTACTTAGCTAACGGCTGACGGCCTACTACTAATTAACGCTGAATTTGGTCAAAAATCGCCCCATCAGCGAAGAATTTTTTCTGGATCGCATCCCAACTACCAACCGCCGTATAGGGGAACAGATTCGACACTTTTGGATATTGTTTACTAAACTCTTTAGCCACATTAGCATTAACGGGACGGAAACCCACCTTGGCGAATTCCCGCTGCGCTTCCGGAGTAAAGAGAAATTGGGCAAAAGCTGTCGCTACTTCCCGGGTTTTGCGTTTATCGACTATTTTATCCACTACGGCCACGGGCGGATCGATCGAAACATTGACTGGAGGAATAGTATAGGAAAAACCGGTTTCTCCTTTTTGACGGGCCAGAATCACTTCGTTTTCGTAGTTAAGCAGCACATCCCCCTGATCCTGTTTAAAGAAGACATCGCTGGCTTCCCGGGCATCTTTGGGTAGTACAGGCACGTTTTTATAGACATTGCGGACGAAATTGGTCGCTTGTGCTTCATTGCCGCCGGTCCGAGTTACCGATCCCCACAGGGCCAGAAAATTCCACCGGGCCACCCCAGAGGTTTTCGGGTTGGCAGTGATGACTTTAATCCCCGATTTGGCTAGATCTGGCCAGTTGCGGATTCCTTTGGGATTGCCCTGACGAGTAACTAAGGCTACCACGGAACGAGTGGCGATGGCGTTATTGGGGAGTTCTTTCTGCCAACCGGGGTTAACTAAACCCGCTTTTTGCAAGCGTTCCACATCGGAACCGATGGCCAAATTTACCACATCTGCATCTAATCCGTCGATAACAGCGCGGGTTTGGGAACCAGAGCCGCCATAACTCTGTTTAATCACTACATCCTGTTTTTTCTCTCTTTTCCATTTGTTGACGAATAGAGGGATGATTTTCGAGTAGGCCGATTGAGTCACCGCGTAGGAAACCAGGGTGATTTCCACGGTTTGTTGTTTAGCTTGCTCTTTATCCGCAGCTGCCAGCAGCTTACTCGATGCTGATAGGGGACTAAAAGTTAGTCCGATTCCCGTTGTGACGACGGCAGCCGTAGCTAGAGAAATAAAAGGTAAGAGGGTTTTCGGTTTTGGGGATCTAGGATCAGGGATCACGATGTCATCGGCTCCTTTGTTTATTTATGGGAGATTGCTAGGTATTTTCTCTGAGATTGTATTTTATATGAAATAAAAAACAATTTCAATACATCGAAGAAAAAATTATACTGTTTGGGTTAGATGCAAAGAAATCAAGCCATTAATGGCTTGATTAGCTGAAAAAACTGGAAATATTCGATTTATACGGCTTAAATGTGCCTTTAAATTTGCCTGAAGCCTCTTTATGCTTGCAGAATAGAGATTTTATCGTTTTTATGGAGAGGAAAGAATTTTTTAGCGATCAAAAACCTCTCCCTAGGTGGGTTCACTGGTGAAGTTAGCGGACTTTAGCAACTATTACCCTAAAATTGAAGCGGTCTAACGACTTCCATCAATGTGCATGGTGCGTTCCCCAAAATCTATTGGTGGAGCAGTAGGACTTGCATTATCGCACTGAGACAGTCCAGTAGGGTGTGTTAGCGTCAGCGTAACGCACGGATTTTGAACATTAGATAAGGTGCGTTACATTTCATTAACGCACCCTACCAGATCGGCGTACTGCTATGCAGTGCCTTCGGCATCGCACTTAGACTGACAGCTTCAATCAATGTGCATGGTGCGTTCTCAAAAATCCTGCATTAGGGAACGCACCCTACAGCGATTGCGATCTATTCAGAAACTTGCCGCATAACGGCTAAGTTATGCCGTGCATCTCACCGATAAGACTGCGATCGCCTTAATTTTCAAGCGTAGCCGACAATATCATGGAATGAATAACCGACCAACCCCCTTGTAATTATCAAGATCTACAGCAATTTCGATCAGTCGTTCAGCGCAGCGCTCTCTATACTCAGCTTCACTCAAACGATCGAGATTTCCCATCGTCAACACTGGAAACGAGTTCTCTGTGTTCTCTTCTCGCATAACCTGCTCAAGGGAATCATCACCCTTCATATTTCGGTTAGCAGTAAGAATCATCATCTCCTGTTCTTGAGCATAGCGCCAGACTACGCGATCGCTACTTTCCATCGACAATCCAACCTCTCTAAAGGTGACAAATTGGACAGACTGAAACTCAAGCCAACCACGTTTTGCCAATATACCAAGAAAAATCAGCGCATAACCGTCGAGGTTGTAGTCAACTAAGAAAGTCATTGTTTTTGTGCGGCACGTCTCGCTCTCTGCTCCTCAAGCTTTGCCCAAAACGCTTCTTGCCCTGGTTTATGTGGCATTGCTGCAATTCGAGCAAAGCGTTCGCGGTTACGATCTTCCCAGTACTGACGAATTTCTTCTCTATTTTGAAGAACCTCTTGATATTCAACCTCGACCTGAGCTTGGTTTGCCGTAATGTAGGACAAAGCTGCGTCAATTTGCGCGTCCGTGAGGTTAAATGTGTCGCGAATCAGTTTAGCAGGATAATCAGCTTTTAGGAGATCGATCACATCATAGAGGCTAGTGCGTGTGCCAGCAATCGTTAGCCCACGCTCTGTACGGATAATTTTCGCTTGTTGGTTTGCCGTCCAGGTCATTCCCTTAGCTCCTTAGAATCCACTTAATGGTCAATGGTTTCACCAGACAAATATTGGTCAATTTTTTCTGACCAATCAGGTTCACCGTTCATTATAGTCCGCCCCTTGCGCGACCAGATCGGCGTACTGCTAGGCAGTGCCTTCGTCATCCCACTTAGACTCACAGCTTCAATCAATGTGCAGGGTGCGTTCCCCAAAATCTATTGGTGGAGCAGTAGGACTTGCATTAAGGAACGCACCCTACAGCGATAGCGTACTGCTATGCAGTGCCTTCGGCATCGCACTGAAACAATCCAGTAGGGTGTGTTAGCGTCAGCGTAACGCACGAATTTTGAACATTAGATCCCACATTCCGCACCCTAAGTGTCACAACGTCTCAAAAGAGGAAGATGCCTGAGTCAAAATACTTATCTAGAGGAGTGAGTTGGCGGCAAGCTGCCGGCA
>NZ_JASJFF010001137.1:0-3280 GCF_030065435.1 Microcystis sp. M53603_WE2 | reverse complement strand
ATCCACTTGTTTAAGAGTTTCCTTTTCTTCAACTCGTTCACAATAGGTTTGTTTTTTATCCAGTTCCTTAATCCGTTTGGCTAAATTGAGAGCTTCCTCTCTTAGTAGAGGAATACGAGCGATTTCTGTCTCTAATTGTTGCCGATTTCTTTGCAGTTGTTCCCAACGAGCATTGATCTTAGCTTTTTCCCGTTCCAACTGCATATTTAAATCAGCTTTTCGGCTATTTAAAGGAGCATATTTTAAAGCTAATCTATCCAATTCCTGAAGACGTTGACGATGATAATTTAATTTCTCTAATCCTGCTTGAATATCCCCCGCTTGCTCGATAATTTTTTGAGTTTCTTGTTCCTGTCTTCCCAATTCTTCTAAACGAGCGCTCGTTTGTTGGATGGGAAGGGTAAATTCGTTAATTTTTTGCTGTAATTTCTGTTCTAATTGTTGTTTATCATACTGGGCCTGTTGCCAAGCTTGTAATTGACTTGACAAACTTGCCTCTTTCTGGTCTAAATTGATTAGGCGCTCGTGTGCAGTAATAATGTCATTTTTGCGATGAAGAATAGTCCTAATTTGATTTAATTGATTGTCTAGACTAACTTTTTCCCGGTCTAATCTCTCGATTTCTGCTAATAAAGCTCGCTCCTGTTCTCTTTGCCACTGCAGCTGTTTTTCCCAATTCTGACGCTGATTTTCTTCCCCCTGTAGTTGCTGTAAACGCCGATTATTTACCTCTTGTTCTTGATTAATTTGGTTAATTTGGGTGCTTAACTCTTGCAGCTGTTGCTGATAAGAATTTTTCTCCTGAAGACGGAGTTTGATAGTTTCTACTTGCTGCTCGATCTGGAGGGACTGTCCATCAAATTGTTTCGATATATCCTTGGCTTTATTTGCTAAAATTTCATAGCGATCGAGTTGTAATAATTCTGCTAAAATCTGTTTACGACCACTGGGAGGCTGTTTCATAAACTCGTCCGCTTGTCCCTGTCGTAAATAAGCAGAATTAATGAAAGTTTTATGGTCTATTTTCAGATAAGTATTAATCTGTGCTTGGGTATCTTTAATACTTTTACCCGATAAAGGACGAAAACTCTGATCATTAATCACCTGAAAATCTAAACCAGAAGCTTTCCCTCCCCGGTGACGACTACGGATAATTTTATAGATTTCTCCCCCATAACTAAACTCGAAATCTACCCGCGCATAATCGCTGCCCGCATGAATCACATCATCACCAATCGAGACGCGACTTTCTCCCCAAATTGCCCAAGTAATTGCTTCGAGTAAAGAGGATTTTCCCGCACCATTGGCACCACAAATACAGGCAGTATGTAATCCGCGAAAATCTAGCACTGCCTCGCGATAACTGAGAAAATTTTTTAGGGTTAATTGTAGGGGAATCATAAGCTAGGGAGTGGGGAAGTGGGGAAGTGGGGAAGTGGGGAGATGGGGAGATGGGGAGATGGGGAGGTGGGGAAGTGGGGAGGTGGGGAAGTGGGGAAGTGGGGAGAATGCAGTACAAGGCATAATTAGCGGAAATTCTGTCACTCAGCCTCAGTAAAATATTGGTATCAAATAGATATTTAGCCATTAGTCATAGATAGTTTCACGCCCTAAGGCTTCATCGGGTAATCCGGGGGTATCCTTGGGTTGACTTTCCAGAAATTTTAGCCAATCTTCTGCTTTTTCGTGGGAGGTCATCTCTGCAATTTTTGGCGAAGTTCTCTGAGTTAGAAATTGGCTGAAGTTTAAGACTTCTTGTTGTTTTTCTAAAGGAAGTTTTCGCAAGTTTTCGATAACGGCTTGTTCAATATTCATCGAAATTCAGCTTGTCGATTAATCGGCGTACTAAAAAGCATCAATGTCTTCAATACCTGCCCGTTCCCCATTATATCACCCCCCCCGCTCTGGCACTGACCAAATCCCCCCACTTGGCTGCGATATTATTCCTACGCAAGTCCCTAACCGCTCAGGGTCCCTCGATTTGCTACTCTAAAGGAAAGATAACCGATTCTTAAGACCAAATCTATGAGCATTCCCGAAATTAGCGTCCATGAACTCGCTCTCCGTTTAGCCGATCATGATCCTAATTTACAACTTATTGATGTGCGCGAACCAGAGGAAGTTGCGATCGCATCTGTGGCCAGTTTTACCATTTTACCCTTGAGTCAATACCGAGAATGGTCGCCCACTATTGCCACCCAATTCAACCCCCAAGCGGAAACCCTCGTTATCTGTCACCATGGCATGAGATCCCTGCAAATGTGCCAATGGCTACAAAGTCAGGGTTTTACTAATGTTAAAAATATTAACGGCGGCATCGATGCTTATTCCCTCCTCGTCGATCCTAATATTCCCCGTTACTAATTTTGATCGCCTCCATCGGGAAAAGAGAGGGGTAAACTATCCCCTTTCTCCCCACGGAGGACTGACTACTGATAACTGATAACTGATTAAGCGTTATACTGTCTAAAAAAATGTTATAAATCTTTTGTTAAGATTATTCCCCTATGTCCGCTAGAACCCATCTCAGCGATCGCTATCAACATATCTTAAAGGCGACAATTCAACATTATATCGCCACAGCCGAACCGGTTGGCTCGAAAACTCTGCTAGAGGAGTACAAATTTACGGTTAGTTCCGCCACGATTCGCAATGCTCTCGGTAAACTGGAAAAAGAAGGTTTACTCTATCAACCCCACACTTCCTCCGGACGCATTCCCTCCGATTGGGGTTATCGTCTCTACGTCGATGAGTTAATGACTCCCGATGACCGTATCGGCGAAAAAATCGGCTATTATCTGCATCAAAATGCTAAATCTCCCGCTTGGAGTCTCGAAAGTCTGCTGCAACGGGCCACCCAACTTTTAGCCGGTTTAAGCGGTTATATCGCTATCGTTACCCTCCCCCACACCCTCACCAATACCCTGCGTCATCTGCAATTAGTCCCCGTCTCGGACCGGCAGATTATGTTAATTATTGTTACAGATAGTTTACAAACACGCTCGGTTATGATAGAGATTCCTGAGTCTATGGCAACGGACAAGAAGGATGGATTAGCAGAAGAATTACAAATCCTCTCTAATTTTCTCGGGGAAAAATTAAAAGGTTATTGCTTGGCAGATTTAATTAACCTCGATTGGCGGCAAATCGAGCGAGAATTTGCCCGTTATACCCATTTTCTCCAACAATTAAGCCAAGAAATCAGCGCTAGTCTCCAATCCACTGCCACCCCGGAGATTATCGTCCATGGTGTCGCTGAAGTCATTCGACAGCCAGAATT
>NZ_JASJFF010000887.1:0-1837 GCF_030065435.1 Microcystis sp. M53603_WE2 | reverse complement strand
GGTTCTTCGTTACTTGGTATGGTTCGATAGGGGGGCATAAATCGACTAAATCCTTATCTGGCAAGAGACTTAATTGATTAGTTCGCTCTAGATAAGAAATAATTGACAAAAATCGCTAAATGCCTTTCTATATAAGGGTTCCATCCCTTATAACCCCCGTCCATTGCATAACACAAACCGAAGAGCCGTTTTAAGGATGTTTGAGCTTCTGTAGAGGGTAAAGATAGAGCGGTTTCTAGGGTTTGAATACTTTGGTCATATTTTCCGCTAAAACGGTAAGCTTCTGCTAAAATTCCTAATGCTGAACGTTCTATGCTTGTATCCTCTATCTGACGACTGATAGCTAAGGCGGTATTAGGTTGACAGGTTTTTTCATCGGTTGAAGCACATAAAAGAGCGATCGCTGTTTGTGGTTGACCAATATTAAGATAAATTTGCGCTTTTTGTGTTAATATTTGACTTAGTTTCCCTTTATTTCCTGTTTTAATGGCATATTTTTCTAACTTTTCTAAGGTTTCAAAGACTTGCTCATTTTGATTTAATTTTTGATAAGCTGTTGCTAAGTTTTCAAGGATAATTTGCTTTTCTTGGGGTTCTGAGGAAGCAGATAAAGCTTTTTTCCAGATTTTTACTGCTTCTTGATAATTTCCTGCTTGATAAGCGTCAATTCCCTCTTGTACCCATTGACGAGGACTCATCGATTGAGCCATCAAAGGAGCATGAAATAAGATAAAGTGAGAGGGTGTTATTTTGCCTAATCCCGAAAAAAAGACTAAGCTGGCGACAAATAGCCAGATCAAAAGACGCGAATAGGAGAAAAAGCGATGAAACACGGTTTACTAAGTCGATCATTGAATCAATGCTGTAATCTTACTATAAAAAGTTGAGGAGTGATGTAACAATGTTCAGGATAAAAATGTTAAAATTTCGTAACCTTGTCAGCTTATTAGTCTCCTTGAGTCTATTTTCAGTTAAAAGTCCAGCTATTGCTCAAATTATTCCAGATACTAGCTTAGGAATCGAAGGTGCTTTCGTTATCACTTTTAATCAACTGCTACAACTAATTCAAGGTGGTGCAAGAAGAGGTGAAAATCTGTTTCAAAGTTTTCAGGATTTTAACATTCGTGAAGGGCAGACGATTATTTTAACCAATGCCAAGGGCGTGAATAATATTTTAATTCGGGTAACAGGGAATAATCCTTCGGATATCTTAGGCAATTTATCGCTTATTAAAGCAGAAACGATTAATAATTTACTGATTAATCTACGGAGTTTGTCCCCTTTACCGAATACTAACTTATCAAGTTTAATTCAACCCCAAGACTTAGGAACAGCAAGCTTATTTTTTCTCAACCCGAATGGGATTTTATTTGGACCCGATGCGAGGTTAAACTTAGGGGGGTCATTTATCGCCACAACCGCTAATCAGATAAAATTTGCAGATGGGACGGTTTTTAGGGCAAATTTAACCCAATCTTCCCCTATTTTAACTATTAGTACCCCTATTGGTTTAGGTTTCACCTCATCTTCTCCTAAACCGATTACCCTACAAGGCCCCGAACAATCCCTTACAGGTGTTCTTCAAAGTATCCCTAAAGTGGCAGGAGGTCCGAATGAAGTTTTAGAAGGGACAAAAACCCTAATTGAGAATATTTTAACTCGCCCTGTCGGTTTACAGGTTTTTCCTAACCAAACCATCAGCAATTCCAAATTCAGAATGTAGCAAGGAATACAGAATACAAAACGCTTTTGCCCTGTAGCTCCCCATCCAAAATCAAGAAGAATTAACGCGAGTAACAGGGATGGCCTCATCGAGCATAAAGTCTAAAAGGTGGTG
>NZ_JASJFF010000979.1:0-1083 GCF_030065435.1 Microcystis sp. M53603_WE2 | reverse complement strand
TATAGCGGGTTTCAGTTGAATGAGGTACAGCATGGATGACTAGGTAGGCTCTTTAAAAGGGGTATCGCAATAGCAACAATGGGTAAACCAGTGATGGATGTCTCGCAATGTAATCTGACTAAAGGCTTGAACGATCGCTTTTTCTAGATCAGCATAGGTACGAGGTGACATAGAACGAATCAGTATTTTCACTTTCGACCAACAGTTTTCAATGGGAGAAAAATCGGGAGAATAGGGAGGTAAAAACTCCAGTCTAGCACCGACTTCTTGAAGAATTGGTTCGAGGGTTTCTTTTTGATGAATCGAAGCATTATCCATTAATACACAAGCTCCTTTCCACAAGTTTGGAACTAATAATGTAGCAATAAATGCTTCAAATATTAAACCATTTGCGGCTCCAAATACATTGATAAAAGCCAGCAAGCCTTTGAGCGCTATCGCTCCAATTATCGTGACGTTTTTTCCTCGGTTTAACGGAACTGAATCATACACTCTCTGACCTTTTTCAGCCCTGCCATAAAGTCTTGTCATCCCTAGATTAGAGCCAGACTCGTCAACGAAAACCAAATCTTCCGCTCTAACATCTCGGATTTTCTCCCAATATTCTTCTCTTAATTTTTGCACTCTTTCCGTGTCTCTTTCCCTAGCGTGTAAGCTTTTTTTTTTGAGTTAAATTTAGCCGTTTTAAAATTCTACTGATTGTTGAGTTACTCACCACCGTCTGTGTTTTTTCCTCAATTTGTTTTCTTAACTCGTCTAAGGTGGCATCTTTCTTTTCTTGGACTAAATCGCCCAGCAAGATAATTTCGTCGCTCTTAAGCTTGAGTTTTTGTCCTCCACCATGCGGTCGGGGATTTAGATTTCCTGTTTCACGCCACTGCTTGATTAGTTTCTGGATAAAGCTTAAAGCTACTCTAAATCTTTTGGCTAACTCACGTTGTGAGAGGTTATTCTCCTCGTAGGTCTCGATGATCTTTTGTCGCAAGTCTAAAGAATAGGGCTTCATCGGGTCGTGGCTCCTGCCTAGGTCTATAATTTATTGTCCTCTTCTATTGTACCTCATGCAAGTGCATACCGCTATAT
>NZ_JASJFF010000467.1:0-1444 GCF_030065435.1 Microcystis sp. M53603_WE2 | reverse complement strand
GGTTCTTCGTTACTTGGTATGGTTCGATAGGGGGGCATAAATCGACTAAATCCTTATCTGGTAAGAGACTTAATTGATTAGTTGGCTCTAGAGCAAAAACAATTGACAAAAATCGCTAAGTGCCTTTCTCTATAAGGGTTCCATCCCTTATAACCCCCGTCCATTGCATAACACAAACCGAAGAGCCGTTTTCCTTCTTGATAATTCTGATAAGCAAGTCGAGCTTGCCATAATACTGATTGCACTTGGCGGGCAAAATCCCGATTGCCCTGAAAGCGACTCTGTCAGAGAGCTTTTAATTCTCGTTCTAGGTGGGCTAAACACTTCTGCTTGGCGCCTGCTCCTTGTAGCGAGTAGGCACTGAAACAGTCGCTACGTTCATCTTTTTCTTCCCCTCCCGACTCCTGACTCCTGACTCCTAACCCCACCAATAAACTTTTTGCCGCAAACCCTAACTATTTCCTCTAGTCAATTGCCATAAAAGTTCTCATCTAAGATTTGCTCTGGCAAGAAAGGACAAATTTTAGGATAATCATTTTCTGGGGGAATCCGAACACCAAATTGAGCAAGTTTCCCTTCCTTAATTGCCACTTGACGAGCATCTGGATAAGCTTCCTCGATAGCAGTTTCTAGATAGGATTTCAGGGAAGGCGTATTGCGTAAGTTTTTCTCAATTCGCTGGCGATGCTCAATAATAGAACAATACCAGCTATCTTTCATGGATGGCGGTGCGTTGTGCTGTACTTTTAATTTGAGCAAATGAGCCAAAAGAATCATCAAATTACTTTCTAAAGTTCTTTTTTCCGATTTTCCCAACTCGGTTAACTCCTCAATTAAGTTATCAGTATCCAGCGCAGCAAATTCCCGCTTCTGTAGATGGCTAATTGTTGTTGCGAGCCACAATTGAAAATCTTGTTCGTAGAGAGTCTTGGACATAGCGATAAGTTATTCGTTCGAGTCAATAACTGCACTGATAAGTAGTTGGACAAAAGTAAAGTTAACTGTGGGGTAAGGAGTCAGTAGCCGGTCGTCAGGAGTCGGTCGTCAGTCAGAATTGTGGCAATTTACATTTATTAAGATAGACAACAGAATTTATGTCCGACTACTTAACTAAGCGGATACAATTCTCAAGGCGTTACTAATTTCTAGCTTCCCTTGTAGTTTACCAAAAAATCACCTAAAATGGAAACTAAGTAGGTAGGCGTTAAAAATTATCAGATGCCCCCCTTATCAAGGGGGGACTAAGGGGGGATCGGCACCCCCCTTATCAAGGGGGGACTAAGGGGGGATCGGCACCCCCCTTATCAAGGGGGGGACTAAGGGGGGATCGGCACCCCCCTTATCAAGGGGAACTCCCCCCGCCTATCGGCACCCCCCTTATCAAGGGGAGATCCCCCCGCCTATCGGCACCCCCCTTATCAAGGGGAGATCCCCCCGCCTATCG
>NZ_JASJFF010001315.1:0-3744 GCF_030065435.1 Microcystis sp. M53603_WE2 | reverse complement strand
TTGAGGGGGTCAATTACCTAATTTTCAGGGAAAAAGTCCCTGAATTTCCCCCTGATCACTCCCATATCTGGTACTTTTTGAGGGGAAAAAAGTCCAAAAGTCTTATCCAACAAGGTTTTTAGATTTATTCAGCAAGCCCTAATTAATCTGGGTAATTCTGGGGCTTTACATGGTTATATTGCCATTATTTTAAGTGCTGCTTTATTCGCTTTAGTAACATCTCGAAAACTAGGGGTATTATTGGACTCCAGCACTGCTTTTACTATGAAAAATGGTAATAAACGCTCTCCTGATATAGCTTTTTTTGCTAAGGAACATCTGCAAGGATTGGAAGAATTGCCGACGGGTTTTTTAGAAGGTGGGCCAGATTTAGTGGTAGAAATTCTCTCTCCGGGGAATACAGTGGCAGAAATCGAGGACAAAATTGCCGAGTATTTTGCCAATGGGACTCGTTTGCTCTGGGTTATCAGTCCCCGTCAACACTATGTTTTAGTTTATCGTTGCGGGTACGAACCGCAGGGATTATTAACATCAGGAGATTTTCTGGAGGGGGAAGATGTGGTTCCGGGGTTCACTTTTCTGGTGGCTGATTTGTTTCAAAAACTATCTTTTTGAATCTTTCTTCTCAACAAATCGGCTAATAAATCGGCACTGTCACTAATAGCTAGATGAGAAGCTTGTTGGGCCATGGCGGCCAATTTTTCGGGATTAGACCATAAATCGAGGACTAATTCGCCTAAAAACTGAGCAGTTAACTCATTTTGACGGTAAAGATAAGCGGCTTGAGCTTCAGCGAAAACTTGGGCATTATAGAACTGATGGTCTTCGGCAGCAAAAGGATAGGGAATTAAAATCGAAGGCGTACAAGTGATCGCTAATTCTGTTAAAGTGCTGGCTCCGGAGCGACTGATAGCCAGATTAGCTCTTTGCCATAATCCCGCCATATTGTCGTAAAAAGGCCGGGAAAAATAGTTAGAATGGCGCAAACTATCCGCTTCGGGGTCGTTTTCTCCCGTGAGATGCACGATATAAATGCCTTTTTCTAACCATTGGGGAGCGCTTTGTCGCACAAGTTGATTAAGAGCCACGGCCCCTTGAGAACCACCGGCAACGACAATTAAAAAAGCAGTCTCTGGAATCGGTAAATCTAGGGACTGGGGAATGAGAAACTGCTCCCGTACGGGCGTACTAGACCAAGTGGTACGAGTGCCGGGTAAATAGCTGGCGGTTCCCTGAAAACCGAGGGCAACCGTATCGCACCAGCGACCGAGAACTTTCGTGACTTTGCCCGGTATGTAGTTAGATTCGTGTAGGATGACGGGAATATTGGCTAAACGAGCCGCTAAAATGGTCGGGCCTGCGATATAACCCCCGGTGGTAAAAACTGCCGCTATCTGACGTTTTTTGATTAAACTACGCACTTGCCAAATGGCCCGCAGTTGACCGAACAGAATCTTGAGAGTTTTTAACCCGAAACGGGTTTGAAATCCCTCAATGGGGATGGTGTGCAGGGGATAGGTTTTTGGAACTAAGGACTGTTCGAGACGGTCTGGAACTCCTAACCATTCAATCTCGTAATCCGGCAAGCGCTCGGCCAGGGCCAAAGCGGGAAATAAATGACCACCAGTACCACTAGCGGCAATCAATAGACGGGTTGGAGTGCGTGCCATAATTCGAGAGAGGGGAAATTCAGCCCTAGAATGAAATAATCTACCATAGTTATTGATCGATCCTTACACAAACTATCACTAATGCGTAACTTGAACACGATTCCCAATACATTTTTTCGTCAATCCCTCAATTTTTCCCTATCGTTGCTGTTAGGTTTGGGGTTAACTTTCACCCTCGCTACCGGCCTGCGAGCCGAAAAGCCAGAAACTGCTCCGGCTAATTTAAAAACGCTTATCTCCAAAATCGAAACGGCGGCTAATGAGCGAAATCTCAAGCAATTAATGGAGTTTTATAGTCCGAAATTTACTAACTCCGATGGCTTGACCTACGAAAAAACTAAAAAGGCTTTAACTCATTTTTGGGAACGTTATAACAATCTACAATACACCACGACTCTCGAATCTTGGAGTCGTTCTGGTGATAAGTTAACGGCCAATACAATTACTAAAATTACCGGGACGGGAAAGGTGCAGGGACGAGTGGTGGGAATGAATGCTACGATTCGTTCTCGTCAACAATTTCAAGGGAATAAACTGGTTTATCAGGAGATTTTAAGCGAGAGAGTTGAGTTAAGCACCGGCAAAAATCCCCCCAGTATTCAGGTGAGAATTCCCGAGAGGGTGAAAGTGGGTCAAGAATTTGATTTTGATGTGATTGTCCGCGAACCTTTAGGGGATGATTTATTGGCCGGAACGGCGATCGATGAGAAAGTAGATATTGAGCGTTATATTAATACAAAGCCTCTAGAATTGGAATTATTACAGTCCGGCGGTTTATTTAAGCGGGTAAAAGCGCCGGCAACACCGGAAAATCGCTGGTTATCGGCGATTTTAATCCAAGGCGATGGGATTGTTGTCGTTACTCAACGGGTTAAGGTAGAAAAGTAATTTTTATCTGGGTGTTGCGGCAAAAAGCTTGTTGGTGGGGTGTGGGGTGTAGGGTGTGGGGTGTAGGGTTTTATTTCCCCCTTTCACTCCAATGGCTGGCACTTTCAGGCAATTTAATCCTTATTTTTGCCGTTTTTGAACCCTCAAAAATTAATTATGCAAGAGGTTTAATAAATACTCTGATTAAGCATAGAGGTGGGAAACATCGCTCGTCCATACTTTAAATTTTGTTAAATTTACTTGACCAAAAGAAGTTGTTAGGGAAGCATCGACGGCATCTAAGCCGCGAGTCATTAAAATCCGCCCGATTCTGGGGGTGTTATGACGAGCATCAAAGGTGTACCATTGATGGTCTAAATAAACTTCAAACCAAGCACTAAAATCCATCGGTAGAGGTTGGGGAGAAATACCGATATCTCCGAGATAGCCGGAGGCATAACGGGCGGGAATATTTAGGCAACGGCAAAAAGTCAAAGCTAGATGGTTAAAATCGCGACAAACCCCCGTTCTTTCCCGATAGACATCATAGGCGGTTTTCGTCACCCGCGCGTATTCGTAACCAAAACGAATGTGACTATGAACCCAATCACAAACCGCTTGTACCCTTGCCCAACCGGGGGGAGTTTGTCCGAAAAGTTCCCAGGCAATTTCCGAAAGCAAATCCACTTCACAATAACGGCTACTCATTAGGTAGGGAAAAACTTGGGTTGGTAACTCTGCTAGAGGAATTTCTTGGGCATTCCCATTAACGATATCGGGTTTCCATTCATTCTCGATAACCGCTTCATTGTGAATGCGAATCTGTCCGTCGGGTAAAATTAGACGACTGGTTCGATTACCGAAGCTATCTAAAAATTCTTCTATTTTTGTTGCCGGTTCCACCTGCAAATTTTCCGATTGTCTAACTTGATTTAAAATTGAGGGGTGTAGATAAAGTTTTAACAACATGACCACGGGTAAGGGGGCATCAAAGCCAAATTCATAACCAACATGGATTAACATTAGGACTCCTATCTAAATGAAATTTTGTCAGGATTGGTAGAGATGAAACGCCAATAATCGCCAGACTGAAAAAAGTTAGGCCTGACTACTTAGGGGCTGCTGAAAAAGTTTTTCGTGGGGGCAGGGTGTGGGGTGTGGGGTGTGGGGTGTGGGGTTTTACCCATTTTCAGGTGGTCAATTACCT
>NZ_JASJFF010001193.1:0-6179 GCF_030065435.1 Microcystis sp. M53603_WE2 | reverse complement strand
TAAGTACCTAGGCAAAATTAATTACATACTCGCCTCCAAAATTGTCCAGCACTTTTTTAACGTAAGCGAGGAGGCTCTTTCGGTCTTTATAGGCGCTAAATTCAATCCATTCATATTTTAAAAATCTCCATAATATTTCAATTAAATTTAAATGAGGTGAATAAGTGGGCAACCAAAATATTTTCAAGTTTTTCTTTTCCCATTCCTCAAGTTTCTCCATAAATGCATCGCTGGTATGAATGGAAGCTTGGTCAATTATTATGACGGTTTTTTTCTGTATATTTTGGCAATATTTATCCAGAAAATTAATAACTATCTCGCTAGTAACCGTTCCGACCTGTGTCTCATAAAATAATTGATTATCTCGTTTCATTATTCCTAAAATATTTAGTCTTTTACCTTCAATTGGTGGTAACTTTATCGTGGTTTTTTCTTCTTGCCAAGCGTAAGGAATACAAGGCTTTGAATCCCATCCCATTTCATCCAAATATCCTATCTCAATCTCTCCTCTTTTTTCCTGTTTTTTTAGTTCTTCTAAAATAGGTAGTTTGACCTCAAGCTCCCACTCATCAGGGGTTTTGGCGACCCCTCTTCTCACCCTTTTCCACCTCATGTTGATTTTTTTTATGAGTCTTTTTATCGTGTCTTTGCTTACGGTTAATTTCCATTCTTCTACAATTTTTATCTGGATTTTTTTTAAGCTTTTCGGTTCTTCTTTTACCCAGTCAATAACTTGTTGACCTTGTGCTTCTGTCAATTTAGGTTTTCTCCCTCTTCCTCGACGATTATAAAAACCAATTAGTTTTCTATCTTCCCAGGCCGTCAACCAATTATAGATGGTCTTTCTCGTAACTCCAAATATTCCGCTCAATTCTTCTATCGTGGTTCCCTGAAAACTTAAGAGTATACATTTCGCTCGCTCTCTTACTTGATGATGTTTACTAGCTCGATAAATTCTCTCTAGCATTTTCTGGCTCTCGGGGTTTAGGTCTCTAATCAATCTCATTGTATTTTCCTGCTGCTTCGTTTTTTTATGTATTATACTTCTTAATTTTTTATTTGGGTAATTAATTTTGCATGACTACTTAACAATCCTTAACAAAATGAACTTGATTTATGTGAGTTGCTTACCCAGAGGGTGATTCAGGCATATTTGAGGAGAATTTGCCATCTCAATTGTTAAGCAAAAATCGACCAAATGTTAAGATTTCCTAACTGTTTTAATTGACTGGTATCGCTTGAAATGCCCACACAGCAAGGGGATGACCAAATTGGTCAATGGTCAATAGCGTTTGAGATGGGCTCACCCTATTCTAAAACACTTGTTTTTTTTGAAAAGTTTTGCTATAATTCTGTCAAGTCGCAAAAAAAGTTATCAGCGAGCTTAACGCTTGCTTAACTTCTTTTGATGGCTATAGTACACACAATTAACGATGCATAATTCAGTTATGATGACAACCAACAAATTAACCAAAATCCTTTCTGGTGTAGCCACCCTCGGTATCGCCACCGCTATCGCCGCTCCTGCTCAAGCTGCCACTTTTACCGTTCCACTCGATGCATTGGGCCGGGGTATGGTCGATACTGTGCTTGTCGCTACTGGGTCAGGGTATGGTCTTTCTATTGGCGGTATGGTCTATGATTCCGTTACGCTAGGCGACAAAGTGTTCTCCGATTTCAGCGTTGTTGCCGATGTTGCTGCCGGCGATAACCTATCATTCATCCTCACTAGCGGTGTTTGGACTGTACAATACGATCCAGCGGACATGGGTCGTGATAAAGGTGAATTGCACTACCAAGTCGATATCGACACAACCATGATGCCGATGATGTATTTCGACGCTGTTTCATTCGATACAGATGTATCTGGAATGGGGGGGACGTATACGGCTACCAAGGAGATTAAAACCCTGGCAGGTGCTTCGCTTGTAACCCTAGAATCCGTAAACGGCGGTGTGGACATGGCGGATCTTAAGCCTTTCATGGTTCAAAGCATCAAAGTGATCGATACATATGGGGTCGTCAGCGACGGTGGCATGTCTCTGCTGCAATCTTCCACTAACGACTTCACTCAAGTTCCATTTGGTACCAAAGTCCCCGAACCGGGTACTATCCTCGGACTTCTGGCAGTGGGTGGTTTAGGAATGGTTTCCCGCTTCAAGAAACAAAAATAACAGTTACCAATGTCTTGCACACATTGATAACTGTGACGTTGAACAAGAATAGCTAAAGGTTAGATGCCCTGTTTGGTTTTCTAGCTTTTAGCTTTCCCTGTAAGTATTGATTCTAACGCGAATAGGGGATAGGGGATAGGGAAATAGGGAGATGGGGAAATAGGGAGATGGGGAAATTTCACCTAAATTCCCCACTACCCCAACACCCCAACCCCCAACCCCCAACCTCCATCACCCTATAAAAATCGCCCATGTTCTCTATCTACATCCTTACCCATAACGAAGAAATCGATATCGCCGCCTGCATTGAATCGGCACAACTGTCTAATGATATTATTGTGGTGGATTCCTTTAGTAACGATCGCACTGTAGAAATTGCCCAACGTTATCCCGTCCGTGTCATCCAACACGCTTTTGAAAGTCACGGAGAACAACGCAGCTGGATGTTACGTTCCATTCCCACTAAACACGAATGGGTGTATATTTTAGAGGCTGATGAACGGATGACCCCGGAGTTATTCCGAGAATGTTTACAGGTAATAAAATCCCCAGATAATGTGGGTTATTATGCGGCCGAAAGAGTGATGTTTATGGGAACATGGATTCGTCACAGTACCCAGTATCCCCGCTATCAATTGCGTTTATTGAAAAAAGGACAGGTCTGGTTTTCCGATTATGGTCACACGGAAAGAGAAGTTTGTCTGGGAGCAACCGGTTTTCTCCAAGAAACCTATCCCCATTACACCTGTAGTAAAGGTTTAAGTCGCTGGATAGAAAAACACAATCGTTATTCTAGCGATGAAGCAAGAGAAACTCTCTCTCAATTGGAAAATGGTGCGGTGAAATGGTGGGATTTATTCTTTGGTGATAACGAAGTGGCCAGAAGACGCGCTTTAAAAGATTTATCCCTGCGTTTACCCTGTCGTCCCCTCTTGCGTTGGTTGTATATGTACTTTATTTTAGGGGGAATCCGGGACGGAAAAGCCGGTTTTGCTTGGTGTACATTACAGGCTTTTTATGAGTATTTAATTCTTTTGAAAGCTGAAGAAATCAAAACTGGGAATTTTACCGTTAATGATCAGATTATCATTGAATCGGAACAAGCGATCGAGGTGACATCCGATTGTTGTTAAGCTAAGACGCATTTAAACCGCTTATTCTTAGATTAGCCAAACCTCTCTCCCCCCCCCCGATGTCGGGGGGGCAAGGGGGGGTGGGGGGTTGGGGTAGGGTCGTTTCATTCTCTCAAATGTCATTCTCTCAAATCCTTATCTGGCAACGTTTTTAGTCGATTTCTTGGAATAAATATCTGAAAATTTTTAAAAACGTCGTGCTTTGCTTGCCTCATAAGCGATTAAAGGTAGCAAAAAAAAGAATTAGATTCGGAGAATGAATCAGCCCTAGGGGGCAGGGGGGATCCCCCCGCCTATCGGCACCCCCCTTATCAAGGGGGGCAGGGGGGATCGAACCTAAAATCCATTTTTAATTTAATTATAACCAGCTACTTAACTGATGTCTCGATCTGTGATAAGATACGCAGCAATTCTTGTCCAGAAAAAGTTATGAATAAGAAATCTAATCGTTTTGATTTAATGGCATTAATTGCCATTGCTGTTTTTTTTCTGGGGATTGTTTTCTGGAAAGTCCCGCTTCATTATCCCTATATCCTTAATTTTGATGAAGCGGTGGCCCTGGTACTTGCCTACGTCACTAAACAAGGTTATCGTCTCTACGAACAAGTTTGGCACGATCATTTATCGGGTTTATCTCTTTTACTAAATAGTTGGTTAAGCGTGACAGGATTTACTATCCATGCCGCGCGCCTTATGGTGCTTTCTTTGTCCACAATTATGTTAGGAATTTTTTATCTAATTCTGAGAGTTAATTGCGGAATATTAGCTTCTTGTTTATCGGTATTTATTCTCTCAACCTGTCTAGTGTATATTACCCTATCAACGACAATGTTGCGGGAGTTACCCTCACTTTTTTTTACAATCTTAAGTATTTTTATCATCTTTAAAGCCGTTCAATTCACGGGTAAGCTTAAGTATGGACTGTATTTACTCAGTGCCATTGCTTTCGTTTTTTCCCTGCAAATTAAACTTTCAGGCATTACTATTATCCCAACTGTAGCTTTAATTATTTTTCTCAATCAACAAAGTAGCTTTATTAAAAGAATCATTGATATTGTTATTTGGTCAGTCGCTGTCGTTTTAGTCTTTGTCTTGGGTTCCCTGACTATTTTTCCTTTTTCCTACGAAAATATTATTAAATCTCATGTCAGCGTTGCCTCTAGTTTTACTCAAGAAAATCTCACCTTATGGACTCTCTTACAAAGCGCCCTACAGCACGAACCAATTTATCTAATCGTGACAGCGATCGCTATTATAGCGATGGTTTTTACTCGCAATATAATACCACTTTTACCGCCCTTGATCTGGTTGGGTTCTAATCTATTTAGATTCGCCACAGTCGCCCCAATTTGGCCTTATTATTATATCCATTTAATTATTCCTGCCGTTTGGATAATTGCCTTATTTGTCGAACAGTTTAAAATTAATGATAGTCTCGCAGAATTTAGGCAAAATCGAAAAATAACCCAGGAATTAGTTCTCAAAATGCTGATTTTTATCCCCCTGTCTGGTCAATTTCTCTTTAATACCTTGAGAATAATCACCAATCGTGATCCTGCAATTAATGCCTACGTTCAATTTAATAAAAGGTATAAACCTCTTTTAGCAGAAGCTGTGTTTGAAAAATTTAAAAACTCCGATAAAC
Organism: Microcystis sp. M53603_WE2; assembly: GCF_030065435.1. Taxonomy (NCBI): domain Bacteria; kingdom Bacillati; phylum Cyanobacteriota; class Cyanophyceae; order Chroococcales; family Microcystaceae; genus Microcystis; species Microcystis sp. M53603_WE2. Next base: position 1,227 of record NZ_JASJFF010001193.1, on the reverse strand, counting down.
TTCTGTTAACCGACAATCCTCACTATATGTATCAATATTTCTTGAAAACACCCCCAGAAACTGCTGTCATCACCAGAAAGAGATTTATGAATCAGAATCTTGATGGGGATTTTATCCTAGAAGTTATTGAAAAAAGACAGCCCGATTTGGTTTTTCTCTATCGATTTGAAAAGGAATTTCTGCAATCACCAAAACTCAAGGATTATTTAGAGAAAAATTATATCCAGTTTCCCGATCAGCAAGAAAAAGGAACTCTCTTTATCAGTCCGAAAACTTGGCAAGAATATCAAAGTAAGGTTAATTAGGGCTTGCTGAATAAATCTAAAAACCTTGTTGGATAATATCTTTAGGCTTTTTTGAAATCAAAAAGTTCCGGGCCTGGGAGTGATCGGGGGGAAAATTTAGGCACTTTTTCCCTGAAAATTAGCTAATTGACCACCTCAAAATCGCTAAAACCCTACACCCCACACCCTGCCCCCACGAACAACTTTTTGCCGCAAACCCTAATGAGAAATTGTGGACGGGGACTATTAACGTTTTTTCTTTTTTACCGGTTTTTGAGCCACTTTTCGAGAACGTTTATAGGCCGATCCGATCCAATCACTACAACTATGACTCATCGCCCCTAATTCTAAACCCAGGAAAATAGCGATCGCTACCCGGGGATACTGTTGCCATAATGCGATCGCTTGCTGCGGCCACAGTCGCCAATCCCAGTCTATACCCCAGAAACTTTGCAGGATGGGAATGATGATGATCGCCGCTAGTAAAAGAAAACTACCGAAGTAAAATAACCGAAAAATTGTGCCGATCAATAAACCGTGGGATAACCAACCGCGATGACGGATCATAGAACGATAGGGTAGCCACAACCAGCGCAGATAACCCCAACGTTTGTATTGTACCGAGTGGATGTCCAGATCTGGTCCAAACAGGAATCCGCTAAACAAATAACTGGCCAAGAGTAACAGGGTTAATTTACCACTGCCACTGACCAAAAAACTCGCCCCCGCAATCGGTGGCAACAGAATTAGGGTAATGCGATCGTGAGTTCGACCAGAGGGCATCGGAAAAAAATTAACTCGCTCAAAAAAATAATATACTTTTTTGAAAATATATGTTATACTGAGAAAGTACGAAATTGATTCGGGCGTTTAGCTCAGTGGTAGAGCGCCTGCCTTACAAGCAGGATGCCGTAAGTTCGACCCTTACAACGCCCATTTTATT
>NZ_JASJFF010000210.1:0-2190 GCF_030065435.1 Microcystis sp. M53603_WE2 | reverse complement strand
GGGGATGAAGGTATGATAGCGAGATATGTAAAAGAACAAGATAAAGAATACCTGCAGCTACACCAAAATCTACAATTGAGTCTATTTTGATTCTGATACCCCGTCCGCTTGCGGCGGGGTAGTTCATTCAAGATATGAATACTAAAAGTTAGCCTATTACTAGGTTTTAAAAATTGCAAAAGAAGACAATTCGTGCTTAAAATCAATCGGCAACGCCAGGACAAATTCACCCCCGTCTGGGATACGGTTATCTCCTCGCTGGTGTTAGGTTTATACATTCGCGATCCCCGCAGCGGTTTAGCTTTCCCCGACTAAAGGTAATAGCAATTTTGCGGGAAAATTTCCTTGACAAAAAACCTTAATTGTGATAACAGAAAAATCGATCGCCCGACTTGCGTGAGGATAGCTGCCAGTCCCCGCGTTGACGGGATGTGCGGGAAAGCAAGAGGCACTGAGACTCAAACGCAAGCTATAACCTTGAGGAATAGTGATAAAAGTGGCTTGCAGGGCAATATTTAGGGGCGATTCGGGATTATTTACCCGTTTATAACCCTGAGTGATATTAAAAACTCGACCATCGGGGGTAACTTGAGAAACCACCGCGCAGATATCGAAACTAACCGCGTCTGCTTGACAATAACAATCCAGACGGGGACTACCCAAAATCGTTAAATCTTTCCCTAGGGGGGGAGAAGTGTAGGTAATCACATCACTGCGACAGTCTAGCATGGTGCGGTCGAATATTCCCCCCGGTAGGGCGCTATGACCTCCTAAAGATGGGACCGGTCGCCAAGGATCGTGAACGATGGTATCCTCGATCGCAGGTTCTAACAAAATCGCGCTTAATTTCCCCTCATCCTCGCGCAGATTGGCTAAACCTTGACTAGCAAGATAATAAATTTGCTGATTTTCTCTGGGAAACTTCTCCAGATATCGCCATTGATTAGACCCCATTTGAAATAGATACATAGGAGGATTTTTTAATAACTCCGTTTCCTGACCTTTTAAGAAATAATCAAACCATTGCAGCTGCATTTTATCCACGGGACTAATTGCCTGTTCACCATAATCTATCTCTCCTACTTTTCTCCCCCAGGGTAGATGAGTCCAAGCACCAATAATTAGCTGTTGGGGATAGATAGAACGCGCTTGCATTTCTTGGTATAAACTCAAAGTTCCCCGGAGATGAGGATCGAACCAACCTCCGATATGTAACATCGGTAAATCGATATTTTTTAACAGGTTTTGCGGTGATAAATTTTGCCAATAGTCATCGGGAAGATAACGAGTAATCCAATCGTGATAAAAAGAATCAGCAGCTAAATCTTGCAGAATTTGGGGAGAGGCAGCAATAGGATCAAAAAGGGGTAAATTTCGGGAAGCTACCCAGAGTTTTTGATAGGCAGTTTCGTCCCCTTTTAATCTAGCTGTTTCCGCCGCTAATTGTATTGCCCAAGCGAGATTATATTGTAAATTAAATGCTTCATTTTCATAGCCCCAATCTCGATATAAATTGTGAGCGATCATTGCTGGGCAAATAGTTTTTAAAGCAGCATGACCATTAGTAGCGGCGTATAATTGAGTCATTCCCTGATAGGAAAAACCATACATTCCCACCACACCCGTATTATTAGGAATAGTTAAAACCCATTCAATGGTTTCTAATCCGTCGCTAATTTCATGGGCAAATAAATTAAAATTTCCCGTCGAGTTTCCCCGTCCCCGGACATCCTGAATTACTACAATATAACCCTGACGTGCATACCAGCTAGGATGGGCATAAACCACCGTGGAAGCGATCGTTTTTCCGTAGGGTTGTCGCATTAGTAAAATGGGAAAAGATTCCCTACTATCGGGAAGATAAATATCGGCAGCTAAACTAATGCCATCTTTGGTGATCAAACTAGCCGTTTCTTTTTTTATGGGGTAGGGATTAAACATTATTATCTCTTTCAGATCAAAAATACTGTCGGGTGGCTCAATCGAGAAAACTTGACAAAGACCAGATAAAGCTTAACTAAATGTTACAATAGAGGCGGACTGCCTCAACTGCCTAGGACTGGAGAAAAATCAGCGATGCTACGACTAGAGAGAATTAGTAAGATTTACCCGACGGGAGAAGTGTTAAAAGATGTCACTTGGGAAGTAAAAACTGGCGATCGCATCGGGTTGGTGGGAGTCAATGGGGCC
>NZ_JASJFF010001138.1:0-1163 GCF_030065435.1 Microcystis sp. M53603_WE2 | reverse complement strand
ATCGTCGGGGATTTGCTTACCATATTGCATCAAAAAAAACAAGTATTTTTCACTAAATGATAACAAAGCGATGCCGATTGCCGCGCTTTTTCCTTTTGTACCCGAAAGGAAAAAAAATTGATCGCCCTATCCTGCATATTCCCAAAAAAGCAACCGATGAATTAGGTAGAAGCTCAAATCACCCTCACCGAGGAACTACCCATGAAATCCTTCGCCCTTCTCACCACCGTCAGCCTAATCGGCCTCTCCACCCTCGCCACTGTTCGCCCCGTTATAGCCCTAGAAAGCCGACAACCAGCCGAAACCCTGATCACTCAAGCGAACTACAAAGAAGCGATCGCCCACTTTAACCGGGGAATTGACTACATCCAACAGGAAAAATATGATCTCGCCCTCGCTCAATTCACCAGAGCGATCGAACTCGATCCGGACTATAGCGAAGCTTACCTCGGTCGGGGCATGATTTACACGATTCGCGAACAATGGCGGCCGGCGTTTCAAGACCTGAACACCGCGATCCGACTAAACCCCCGCGCTGCCTACGCTTACCATTTCCGCGGATACGTCCATCTCGCATTTAACCAGAGACAAAATGCGATCGCCGATCTAACAACGGCCGCCGAATTATTTCGCCAGCAGGGAAACACAGAAATGTACAACAGCGCCATAGAAGCACTACGGCAGATAGGTGCGTAAGTTGCCAGGGAGAGCGATCGCTCTCCCCCTCTAAACTTTTGTGAAAAAAGCAACCTGAGGACTTAAAACTTAATCGCATAATTGGAAAAAAACCAACGATAACATCCTTGCAAGTATCCCTCGACTAAAGAGGAGCCAACCCGATGAAACCAATTACTTTCACCCTATCGGTGCTACTGGCCACCACTGGCCTACTCGTTCAACCAGGAGGCTTCCTGATGGAAAACGTTCCACCCCTCCTCGCGCAGGAGCAGACCGCTTCTAGAGTCTATCAGAAAGCCAGCCCCGCCGTCGTCACCGTCAAAAATGGCAGCGGCCACGGTAGCGGCTTTCTCGTCAGTCCCGACGGTATCATCATTACCAACGCCCACGTTGTTGCGGATGGCCCCCGGGTGGTGACGGTGAAATTTTCCAACGGACAGCAGGCCTCGGCAGACGTGATCGGCTTCGCTAAAAATGGCGTGGAT
>NZ_JASJFF010000655.1:0-4930 GCF_030065435.1 Microcystis sp. M53603_WE2 | reverse complement strand
GCCGTGTCCCCATTGGCCGCAATGCGATCGGCCCCAACGATCACCGCATCGATCAGTTTTTGCTGCATACAGTGGGCCGCCATGCTATCGGTGATCACGGTGACGGGAATTCCCTCCCGCAGACATTCCCAGGCGGTTAATTTTGCCCCTTGCAGCCGCGGCCGGGTTTCGTCTGCATACACTTGTATTAATCTCCCTGCTGTCCAAGCGGAACGAATTACCCCTAAAGCAGTACCATAACCGGCCGTGGCTAGGGAACCAGTATTACAGTGGGTTAAAATTGTCAGTTTTTCCGGTTGCTCCGGCAGCGCCAATAAACCATGGTGACCGATCGCCCGACAGGTTTCCACGTCTTCTTTTTGGATATTTTGGGCAGTTTCAAGGAGATTTTTGGTAATTACTGCCACTTCTGGGCCACTTTCCCTGGCCACTTTTAACATTCGCTCGATCGCCCAGAATAAATTCACCGCCGTCGGCCGGGTTTGGGCTAATCGATCGGCTATTCTAGTTAAATCAGCCAGAAATTGCTCTTTCTGGTCGGTGGTAATTTCCTGCGCTCCTAAAACCATACCGTATGCAGCCGCCACCCCGATGGCCGGAGCGCCGCGGACAATCATCGTTTCGATCGCCCGGGCCATGGCTTCACTGCTGGTGATCTCAACTTCCCCATACTCCATGGGTAAACGGGTTTGATCGATCAGCCAGACTTTATTATCTTGCCAACGCACGGGATAGATTGAGTTACTCTCGCAAGTGGTTGTGGTCATAAACATTTTTAGATTGAGAATTAGCTAAATTTACCACTATAGCAGCGGCCTTTCTCCACGGCTGATCAGCAGTAAAAACTATTTTGTGTTTTTTTGTAAAAAGTAATTTTAAATACAGAAACTTTTTTTAGAATGTATAGATAAGTGACTAGGAAAAATTTAAGAATACTTTCTCACCTAGCCCGACCTTTTATACTAACCGATTAAGAGGATAATTACCGTGAAAACAGCGAAATATCCCGAAAAAATTGCCGCTCTCTGGACAACATTCCTCTTGGGAACTCTATTTCACACCCAACTGGGTTTAATGCCGCTTTTCCATGGTCAATCGATCGTCGAGAGTCATCAAACCAGCAATCTCGATCCGATTTTCTGGGGAATGTTGCTCTTTTTTTTGCTGCCAATGTTAGCGATTATCGGGGTCAATTTTAGCGAAAGTCGCTCCTTGAGAAAGGCCCATTTCTGGCTGACAATTCTCTATTCTGTCTTGAATTTAGCCCATCTGATCGCCGATCTTCTGGTCAGACCGATCGCCTGGTATCAAATCGCTCTCATGGCAATTTTATTGATCATCGGACTGATTTTAAATCTAGTTTCCTATCAATGGCTGCGGTTAGCGATCGCCCATCCGCGCGATTTCTCGGAAAGTCATTAGCAGTGCCAAGATCAAGGGGTAGCCAGTTGACTAACTGATTCAGACAAGAGGATGCCTTTTGATCTCAAGTTGGTGCTTATGAAAGCAAAAGCAAGCTTAAACCGTAGCTAAAGCGATTTTTTTGAAAATGTAGCTTAAAAAATCCAATTAATCCCTATTATTCCCCAGATCAGCCCATAAATTGCCCCTATTTCCTGGCCGCCGCTGCGACCACATCTCACCAAATATGGAGCTTTTTAGCTATGATGGTTCAGAAGCAAGCCAATAAAGGGAACTTTCGGGGCTGGTTATTCATCAAAAAACTCCTGATCGGAGGAGTCAAATAGACTATATAGTTCAGATTAACGGCAAATATTGGTTAATAGTAATAACGAGGTAATTATTTTGATGAAATCTCTCATTCGTTGGACAGCAACTCTTGGTTTAGTGGGAACGACAATGTTGACTTCGCTGCTGGGCAGCTATTCTAAAGCACTCGCTTTACCGGAAGAACAAATCGTCAGAACCTTGCAGTCTGTACCTGTCTTCGCTATTGCCGACGATCAAGGAGTTCCCCTAATTGCCGTGGGAGAAAAAGAACAGAAATTCACGGGAGTTTTTATCAGTCAACAGGACGCACAAAACTTTTTTGAAAGACTGAAAAAAGAGAATCCTGAAGTTGCCAGCAAAGTTAAAGTTCAGGCTGTTTCTTTGGCACAGGTCTATAAAATGCAAACCAGTCAAACCGATCAAAATCGTTTAATTATCGATTTTGTTCCCAAAGAGTCGGAAGTAGAATCAGCGAAAAAATTGCTCAGTGAAAGAGGTCAACAATATCAAGGTGGTGTACCTTTATTTGTGCCGAAAGCGGGAAAAGAGAGTAGTTTTCTGGTGATCAATCGCAATAATCAGGATTTTATTCCTTTCTTCTTTGAAAAGGCCGCCGCTTTGCAAATGGTAGAACAATATAAAAAAGCTAATCCCGCAGAAGCGACCACGGTGAAAATTGATGTTATTCCCTTAGAAAGTGTCATCGCTACCCTACAACAAAGTAACGATGAAGCTTTAACTAAAATTCTCCTCTATCCTAGCCAAGAAACGATTGATTTTATTCGGGCAAATAGCAACCAAAAGGCTCCCAACCAACCCCCGGCAAATCAGCCACGCCCTAATAATAATACCAATAATCCCCCCGCCCCCAATCGTTAAGCCTTGTGTCTGCGAGTATTTCCGGTCAAGAATTAAGTCAATGGCGACAACAGGCGATCGCCGATTTAGAGCAAGCGCAACTATCTCCGAAAGAAGTGGATATCTTTCTGCAAGCAGTGACAGATTTAGATACTCTTTCCCTGCGCTTACAATCCTTTCGCGAACGAGAAAAAATCCCTTTGAGTTATTCCTGGTCGGAAATTACTAAACGCTGGCAAAAACGCCTGCAAACAAGGGTTCCCTTGCAGTATTTGCTCGAATCGGTGGTCTGGCGTAATTTTACCCTCAAAGTCTCCCCAGAAGTCTTAATTCCTCGTCCCGAAACCGAGTTATTAATCGATATTGTTGGAGAAACCGTCAGAGGAGACGACGGGGGAATCTGGGTAGATCTGGGAACCGGTAGCGGCGCGATCGCTATTGGTTTAGCCAGTATCTTGACAAAAGCAGAAATATATGCTATTGATTACAGTCAAACGGCTTTAGCGATCGCCAAAGAAAATATCATCAAGACGGGTTTTGCCGACAGAATTATCTTAAAACAGGGTTCTTGGTGGACCCCCCTAGAGAAGTGGCAAGGACAGATTAGCGGTATGCTGTCCAATCCTCCCTATATTCCCAGTGCAGAAATCCTTGACTTACAAATTGAAGTGCGGGAACATGAACCCCGTTTGGCCCTCGATGGAGGTGAAGACGGATTGACCGCGCTGCGCTATCTAGTGGCCACTGCTCCCGATTATCTGCGATCGGGAGGCCTTTGGCTAGTGGAAATGAGAGCCGGTCAAGGGGAAAAAGTAGCGCAAATGCTGGAAAATCAGGGCAATTATCGACAAATTCAGATTATTAACGACCTAGCAGGTTTCGATCGCTTCGTGTTGGCCGAGCGAATTTAGCGCAATGCAGCCGCTTCGCAGTCCCGCAGCCAGAGACGCACCGCTTGGCCGATGGTGCCTTGGCTGGTTTCTAGGGGAGGTAAAGGGACTTGAGCGGGTTCAAGGGCAGCTAATTGACTGTAAACCGTCACTAATCGCCATCCTTCCCCAGTTTTAGTTAAAAATAACCAGTGATAATTCTGGAGGCTGACAGAGCGATTTTTGCTATACTGACGCTCTAAAGTCGTAAAAAAAACCTGTTGAGTGTCATCGGCAATTTGACCAGAATATTGACTGGCAGTTAAAGGTAGGGGTGCAAATTCAGGACGACCGGCAATAATCACAAAAACCGGTGTAGATAATTTTTGGTCGATTTGGGAGCGGCTAATAACTCGATTAGCATAACTGGGTAAATCTGACAAGAGGCGATCGACTAAAAGATTTAAATCCTCCGGACAGCTAGAAAGAGGACGACTAACTGCTGGCAAGTTAATCCCGAACATAACCAGCAATACAGCTAAATGTCGGCTAATTCTTGACAAATTTTTGCCCATGCTACCTTTGGCTCCTCGGCACCAGTGATCGGTCGTCCAATTACTAGATAATCAGCCCCAGCTTTAAGCGCTTGGGCCGGAGTCATCACCCGACTTTGATCCCCTTTGCTTGACCAGGAGGGACGAACTCCGGGGCAAACTAAGAGAAAATCCTCTCCACAGACGCGCCGCAATTGCGCCACTTCTTGGGGAGAACAAACCGCCCCATCAATTCCTGATTCCTTGGCCAATAATGCCAGATTTAAGGCATATTCCGATAGTTCTAGGGGAATTTTGAGGTCGAGGGCTAATTCCCTGGCGTTAAGGCTGGTTAAAACGGTGATAGCGAGAAGTTTTGGCGGCGATAGCAGGTCAGAGATTGCCCCCTTAGCCGCCGTCAGTGCTTGCCGTCCGGCCGTAGCGTGCAGGGTGAGTAAATCCACTTGATAGCGACTAGCTGAACGACAGGCCCCGGCGACCGTATTGGGAATATCATGGAATTTGAGATCGAGAAAGCTCTTTTTTTGTCTTTCTTGCAGAATCCCTAGAATTTCTGCACCGCTACTGACAAATAATTCTAGTCCCACTTTCCAAAAATTGACTTCTGGCAGCAGATCGAGCAGTGCGATCGCTGATTCTAAATCCGGCACATCGAGAGGAACAATAATTCGGTCTGAGTTGGTCATATTGGGGCGATACAGTGGGGTGTGGCCCCCCCAACCCCCCCGACATCGGGGGGGCAGGTGGGGTGATGGGGGAGTGGGGAGCTTAAATCAGAGAAAAATCCAATCGGCAAAAGTGGCAGCCTGTCCGCAATAAATGCCATCACGATCGATGATATTCCAAACGATCGCTTTTTCAATGCGAAATAGTTGACCGTTTTTCGTGATCCTTACCCCGTGATAATCGTTGATATAG
>NZ_JASJFF010000790.1:0-7829 GCF_030065435.1 Microcystis sp. M53603_WE2 | reverse complement strand
GTCATCGCCATTGCAATAAACTACTTTATTTTCAAAATGACTTTTATAATGTTGCAACTCGCTTTCTCTATCTGAAAGTTGTGTATAAAACTCGTCACTTTTTAATTTTTTAGCATTTTGCAATAATTTATTTGTCGCATTTCTTACCATGTTCAACCTTTTTTGATTTAAAAATGTTTTGTTTTTAGTTATTTACTTTTGGTTATCTGATTAAATATTTCACTGCCTAATACTTGAAGAGAGGTTTTAGAAATTTCAAGCATAATATCAAACATTTTTTTGATATCCCATTTTTCTCCATTCCCTTGTGTGTATATAGAAGTTGCTTGAAGCATTATGGTTTTATCTTTATGTTTGACAAACTTATTCTTACACAAATTGGTATTAATTGGCATTCCATAATTTGCAGAAGTTAATCGATCTAATCTATTTAACGTTCCTGAATTATATTCGAGCGTTACAACCCTTCCATCGGGTGTTTTAATTGAAATATTTTCTGTTAAAAAATTTGAGCCTTCAAGAAATAAGACATAAGGAAAATGAGATTCAGATAACATCAAATTAGCGATTTCAGATATGTTTTTATGCGACCTTTCTATTGCATTACCAGCAGCCATCAAGTCTTGATTATTATTCTTACCTACCAGTTTACCGTTTTTGATATTTTCAATGTCTTTTCCTTGACGTTTAGCTTCCGAGACTAAAACGATTCTCCAATTACCGTTATCGTCTTTTACTTCTATTATTCCACCATCAGGTCTAATACTTGAATCTGATACAAAAAGGGTTTGCCCTAATTCTGGGTCAACTTTCTTTAATGCTTCGTTTATTTCTTCTTTTTTTATACTTCTTTTGTATTGAAAAGATAATTGAGGAAACTCCTTTTTAAGTTGGTCAATAACAAGATGTGAAATTTCTCCAACTATTGTTTCGTGTGATTTTGCTTCAGCCCCAAATATACCAGCTACACCTTTAGACTCTTTATGTTGATTCGTTAATCTTTTCGATTGATTTTTTTTAGACATAATGTATCTTTTCCTTACTTAAACTTTCTGCTTTCTGCTACGGGTAATGTATGTATAACTACATATTATACAGAAACTTTCTGTCTAACACTCTCCAGAGTAACGATAGGTGGAAACTTTCGGCATATTCCCCCATTTTAGCGCAATCGCCCGAACTTTTCCCCATATCATACCCAAGAGCTTATTAGCCAGATTAAACAACCTCTTTTAAGTGGATTCCTAACAACAAGCTCAAATAAAATAGACTTTTCGGGAAGTGTAGCACTAAGTCTTCAATCCACCCCACAATTACCTAATTTGGCTCTTCGGGACTTGGTATGGTTCGATAGGGGGGCATAAATCGACTCAATCCTTATCTGGTAAGAGACTTAATTGATTAGTTCGCTCTAGATCAAAAATAATTGACAAAAATCGCTAAATGCCTTTCTATATAAGGGTTCCATCCCTTATAACCCCCGTCCATTGCATAACAATTACCGAAGAGCCCTTTTTGATTGCCAAAAAGTCTAAAACTATTATCCCACAAGGTTTTTAGCTCTATGCAGCCAACCCTATTTATTGGTGTACTTGCAAATGAAGGACATAATGACCTAAAATCAGGTTATCTGACCATAATTCGTACTCTAGACGCAAATATTCGGGGAAATTATTCCCCTCTAATTTGAGACTACGGGTATAGTTGCGGAGGCGAAAAGCGTAACCCGGTTGAGGACTTTCGGCATTTAACCAGTAGCGACTGACACCAAAAACCCCTTGCTCCCAAAAATGACGATAGGCGAATCTTCCCTGGCCCTGCATGGTCATAATTACCCGATTAGCTGAAATTTCTAGCCAAATTAATTTATTTTGCTTATTTTCGGGTTTAAGTGTCTCTATTTCTGCGAGAGCGACTGGGGGTTGATTGAGGAGAAGATGAAACCGGTGGCGATCCTTTTGGTAGAGGGTAGCGGCAGTGTCTAAAGTGGATAGAATGGGTAGATCTGTCGAGAGCAGACAGAAGGAAACGGGACGGCGGTGATGAGCAAGCATAGACTAGACTTAATGGTGTCCTTATCTCCACAATAGTGGATTCTCCGCCCACCGCTACCTGCACCGGAAATTTTTTTGAGAAAAAATCCAGAAAGCACTTGCATTATTGACAGACTTATGATTATAATTATTAATTGTGAGTAGCCTTCCTCGGTAGCTCAGTGGTAGAGCGGTCGGCTGTTAACCGATTGGTCGTAGGTTCGAATCCCACCCGGGGAGTTAATCAAAAATAGCAGCAATAAGAGAGTATTGCTGCTATTTTAGATGTTTTTAAGTAAGCTGTTGACTATCTAAATTACTCGTTGAGACTGTCTATGAGATGGGAGCGGGGTTGGGGAAATGGGGAATTTCAACTAAAACCCCAAAACCCTAAAACCCCAACACCTAACCCCACCAACAAACTTTTTGCCGCAAACCCTATCTAAATTACTCGTTGAGACTGTCTATGAGATGGGAGCGGGGGTTGGGGAAATGGGGAATTTCAACTAAAACCCCAAAACCCTAAAACCCCAACACCTAAAACCTATCTCCTATCTCCTGACTCCTATCTCCTGACTCCTACCCCCAGGAAAAACTTTTTCAGCAGACCCTAGAGAATTTCAGCGATCGCATTTTCTGGGCCGACTAGAGAAATGTAAGGATTTTGAAAATATTTACTGGCTACCGATCGCGCTTGTTCGGGAGTAATCTGATTAATAGAATCCAGGAAAGTGCGATCGAATTCAATCCCCAAACCTAAGCTTTCATACCAACCGTATAATTGAGCGATTTCGGCGTTAGTTTGTTTACCGAGAGCATATTGACCCAATAACTTATTTTTAGCTGACTGTAACTCCTCCTCACTCAAAGTTACTTTATATAACCTTTCTGCTTCCTGACGCAATCCCGACAGAGCCATGGCTGTGTTTTGGGGTGCAGTTCCCATATAAATGACAAATTGGGAAGAATCGAGACGGGTGGGATAAAAAGCGGAAACATCGTAGGCTAATCCCCGTTTTTCTCGCAATTCCACGAATAAACGACTAGATAACCCATTCCCCAGATAGGTACTCAATAATTTTAAAACGGCATAATCATCCTCTTGCACAGAAGAGCCGGGGTATCCTAACATAACGATCGCCTGTTGACTAGCTTGGACGGTAGTTAAACAGGTGGGCTGAAAATCAAAAGCGGCTGGGGGTAAACTAGATAAAGGAAGATCGGGAATTGACCAACTGCCAAAAATTTCCGTCACTGCTTTTACTGCTTGCTCTAGGGTAATACGGCCAGAAAGACTAATTACCAAGTTATCGGGACGGAAAAAGCGACTATGATAGGCCTGCATATCCTCCCGTTGCAATTGCGAAACCGTTGCCTCCGTACCCAATAAAGACATACCATAGGGATGATCGGGGTACATAGCTGCGCGTAATTGATTAAAAGCCACATTAAAAGGCTGTTCCAATTGAGAGCGAATGCTTTGACGGGTGAGATTTTTCTCTAATTCGATTTCTGGAGGGGGAAAACTGGGAAAACGAATAATTTCCGCCGCTAGACGCAATATATCTAAAAAATCCTTGGTAACGGTCTTTAAACTAACCACAAAATAATCAGTCCCCGTGTCGGCGCTTAAACCGGCTCCCGTGGACTCAACGCGATCAGCAATTTCTAGGGAAGATAACTTTTCTGTACCTTTGGTGAGCAGCACTGCTAACAGACGAAATAAACCCGCTTTTTCGGTTTTTTCCCAACGAGTACCCGCATTTTTGAGAAAAATCCTCCCCGCAACTAACTCCACGGCCGTATTTTCCACCACTAAAAGGGTGATGCCATTTTCTAAGGTTAAGCGGTGAATTGGGGAAGCGGACATCGTTTATTCACAGGGTTGCATTATTGTAATAGCATATCGCTCCGGGGAGAGATACTGACGAGCGAGACGCTGGAGATCTGACGGTTGCAAACTTTGGATAACTTGGGGATAGATCGTTGCTAGGTCGGCAGCTCTCAGGGTTTGATAATATCCATAAAGTCCCGCTAATTGGCCCGGGGTTTCTGTGGAGAAAATATAATCGTTAGCTAATAACTGTTGAGTGCGGTGTAATTCTGCGGGGGTGACGGGATGATCGTGCAGATGTTGGAGATGTTCACAGATAATAGCTTCAATTGCCGCGGTTTGTGAGCTAGATAGCCAAGCACCGATGGTAAAGAGACTGGAATCCCGTTGCAGGGAAAAATTACTGTTAATATCGAGGACGATTTGCGCTTCTTCCCGCAGCTGTCGCACTAACCGCGAACAGCGTCCCCCGGCAAGAATTACCGATAGCAAGTCTAATCCAAAGGCATCTTCTAGGCGATCGCATCCCGGTCCAGTCCATCCCATCAAGAGACGACAATGTTCTAGGTGGGGTAAATATACTTGGGAGCGACGAATTTCGATCATGGGGGGTTCGGCAGCCACTAGATGGGGAGGGGATTCCGAGGGGACGGGAAATTCCCGAAAAGATTGCCGGATAATTTCTAAAGCTGGTTGGGGTTCAATTCCCCCGATAATCGCCACACACATATTTTCTGGTTGATAATAGGTGCGATGGAAACAGCGCATTTGATTGGGGGTTAATTGCTCTAAACAGGGTTGATCACCTAGAATAGAGCGTCCGTAGGGATGGTTTTGATAGATACTTCCGCAGAGAGTTTGGTAGGCAATCCAATCGGGATCATCATAACAGGCCCGTAATTCTTCTAAAACTACATCTTTTTCCCGATAGAATTCCTCATCGTCAATCTCAGCATGGAGGAGAATTTCGGCCAGATGGGGTAAGGTATGTTCAATTTGATCCACACTGGTGGTGAGATAGAAGTGTGCGTAATCGTGACTGGTGGCAGCGTTGGTCATTCCGCCACAATTTTCGATTAAATAGTCGAAGAGTCCGGGGGGAAGTTTTTTCGTCCCCTTAAAGATCATGTGTTCGAGAAAATGGGCCATACCTAACCATGGGTCGGGTTCAGCGATCGCACCTGCTTTCACCCACACATCCACCACCACCACAGGAGTCACGGGTAAATACTGATGAATTACGGTTAAGCCGTGATCTAATTGCCATACCTGAGCGGGAAAAGAACTTGTTTGACACTGCGCTATCGACTTGATCAATGTCCGTTAACCAGATTTTTTGTTAAATTCTATACATATGTTATCTTATCTCTTGCCTGCTCAACCATTAAAAAACTTTTGTCATGATTTCTAGACAATTCTCCCAAATATCAGCCTTATCGGTGATCAGTGATCAGTTATCAGATGTGATACTAAATCCGTTGAGTATAGGCTACATATCAAGACAGGCAAAAGGCCCTCATGCAAAAGGGAGAATAAATAATCAGTCTTTAATAACCGGATTTAGTGTGATACCAAATCCGTTTTTAATAGTGTGATTGACTCTCAAGTTATGAATTGTTTCTCCCCACACCCCACTCTCCTATACTTTTTAAACAGGATTTAGTATGAGTTTTCGGTTCACTGATTACTGTTTACTGTTTACTGATAACTGAAAAACCCCCTATGACAGAAAATAGAGATAACTTCAACGAAACTTATAATGCACTAATTGAGCGCATTGTCAATCTAACTTTAGAAGGAAAAATTAGGGCTAAATCACAGGTTTATAACCTTTTAGCCGAAGCAGTAAAAAATGGCACAGGAGAAATTTTTGAGCGTTGTTTAACCGAAAAAATAATCGTTACTCGCTCACAGTTAGAAACAAAAATTAAAGCGACTAGGGTTTTGCGGGCCCTGGAAACGATCGAAAGTGAATGGGAAAAATATCAAAAAACCAATCAGCAAAATTCTCTCACTGCAGCGGCGATCGATAATCTGGTGAAAATCGATCGAGAGGATCGTTTACTGACGTTAGTAAATTTAATCGATCCCAATCAAAATAATGCTTTAACCCTAGAACAATTACAACAGTTAGCCAAGCATTTACAGACAGTTTCTCAGCAGCGGGGAGAAGCGGATTTATGGCAAATTGCCACGGGGATTAATCTGGGGTTAAATACTTGGTCAAATTTATCGAATGATCTCACCAGTTGGCTCTACGAACAAAATCGCAATCTTGGTTTTACTAATGACAATGAGCGAGTGACTCCTTGGCAAATTTGGGCAAGTAAAGTTAATCCCTCTTGGTTAAAACGAGTCTTAGAAAGTTTAGCTAATCAACAAGCTTTTCATCCTCTCACTCAGGATTTAACTTTAACCGATTGGGTAGAAACTGCTATTGTTTTTCAATATATCCAAAGAGGACTAATTAACTTTTTTGATCAGCGCATCTATAGCGAAAAATTAGGAGCCAAATTATCCATCTCTACCTTTCTCACCTTTGCTTTAATTTGGTCGCTGTTAACCAATAGTTTCGAGCAAGTTAGTAAAAATTCTCTCTATAGTCGGGGCTGTTTTCAGATGGCTTTACAAATTCTGAGAACCTTTGCTCAACGGGATTATTTTCCTTTATACGGAGGAATTTTTGCCTCCTTTTCTGGCAGTTATCTCAAGGATGCGTTAGACTATTTATCAATTCCTCTGCGTTATGTGGAAGGCACGGGAGAAAAGGCGAGAATTTTAACTTTAATTGCCTATTCTAATCGCATTCGCGGCGACTATCGACAGGCCAGAGAATGTCATCAACAAGCTTTAGAAATTGCCCGTCAACAACAGGATTATGCTTGTGAAATAGCTAATTTAAACCATTTATCCCGTCTCAATGCTATCCAGAAAAACTATGCAGAAGCGATTAATTTAAGTCAGAGAGCTTTAATTTTAAGTCGTCAACAGGGTAATAGTTTAGGACAGGCTAACGCTTTAGCTAATTTGGGTTATAGTCAGGTACAGGAAGCGCAACAGTTAGAGAGATACGATCCCGAAATTTATCAAAGTTCGATCGAGTATTTACAGCAGGGATTAAAGTTAGCGGAAAGTCTCCAAGATTGGCAGAGTAAATCCCTTTGTTGTAGCAGTTTAGGTCTAGCATATCTTATCCTTGAAAGAACCCAAGAAGCGATTAATATTCTCCTGCAAGGATTGGAATCGGCCAAATACTACGGGGATGTATATCTGCAAGGTTTATTACTAACTTATTTAGGCGAAGCTTACTATCAAGACAAGAATTTTGAACAGGCAATTTATATGGGTTCTCTAGGAATGTATTGGCTACACGAAATCGGTGCAGTAGAATGGCGACAAGCTGCTAGTCTATTAACGGTTATTCGCGGCAAAAATATCGCAGCTTTTGAACAGACTTTCAGTCTGGAACGTTCCTCCCTGATTAAATCTATTGGACTGGAAGGCTACCAATATATCTCAGAAATTCTCAGCAAATATCAACAGGGTAATTAGTGAATACACAGCCTAAATTATTAATTAATCTCTCGGTACTTTTTCCCCAACCCACGGGAATCAGTACCTACATTCTTAACCTCTTACCCTACCTGAAAAATTTAGAACCAACCCTACTAACAGCTAATAGTTATCCCGACTTTAACTGTTATTCTATCCCCAAAGGTCTCGGCCCCGATCGAGGAGCGAAAGGTCATTTAAAACGCTTACTCTGGACTCAGTTTCGGTTATCGTCAATTTACCGACAATTAAAGGCCAATTTACTCTTTTCTCCCCTTCCAGAAGCGCCGATAAATTCTCCCTGTCGCTTTGTCGTCATGGTCCACGATTTAATTCCCCTGCGGTTTCCCAGTTTTACTTCCCCCTTAACTCACTATTTCCGTTATTATGTGCCGCAGGTATTACAACAG
>NZ_JASJFF010000140.1:0-3391 GCF_030065435.1 Microcystis sp. M53603_WE2 | reverse complement strand
TCTTCCCCTTTCTCCGAGGCGATCGGCCAGCTTACAGGCTAATTCTACGCCGCTATAACCGCCCCCGATAATGGCGACCCGAATTTTATCGCGATCGGATTGTTCTAGGGTTTTGAGTCGATCCCGAAGACGATAGGCATCCTCTAAACTACGAAAGGGGATAGCGTGGGTTTTGGCCCCGGGTAGGAATTCAAGGGAGGATTGACCACCGAGGGCGATGACGAGGCGGTCATAGCATATATTGTTTTGATTGTCAAGGGTTATTTTATGATTATTAACATTGATCGCCGTGACGGTTCCCTGTTGGAAGTTAACCGGGGTATTAGCGAGTAATTCGCTGAAAGGGGGAGCAATTTCCCAGGATTGCAGTTCTGAGGTGACTAATTCGTAGAGAAGGGGAGAAAATAAAAAGCGATCGCTTTTATCAATTAAGGTAATTTGGGGAGGGTGTTGATCTTGCCAAGGCAATTGACTCAAACGTAAAGCAGTATAGAGTCCACCAAAACCACCACCGAGAATACAAATTTTTGGGATTGAGTCAGTCATATCGATCGCTGAGGGTTTTGTTTCTTATTTTGACACTCCCTGCCGTAAAATGGACGGGGAACCTTAAACCCAAATTTTCGGTAAAGCGAGCAAAGAAAAATCTTTTTATTCATCTACCCAGCCAAATCGTCAGCAAAGCCACAATTGTAGCCAGAAAAAGGATATGATTCATCCAATCGTCGAAGGACCAATTTTTAAACATAATCACTATTAGCGTAGAAAACTTTTAAACCTACATCCAATCCTACACATTTTTTAGTCGGTTCTAGCGGTTTTGCATCTTCCCGAATATCAACGCTTAGACAGAATTGGACATAATAAACATTTGAACGATTATTTTTCTGAAACTTAGGATAATCATTGTTTATCGACCTTAAACAACTACTTATATGCTAACCTATACAGCAGAGATTGTCAAGATTTAAGTCGTGCTTCGCTGTTTTATATTGGTTGGGGTTTCATCTCGTT
The DNA here is from genome assembly GCF_030065435.1 of Microcystis sp. M53603_WE2. NCBI lineage: Bacteria > Bacillati > Cyanobacteriota > Cyanophyceae > Chroococcales > Microcystaceae > Microcystis > Microcystis sp. M53603_WE2. The sequence continues at coordinate 2,377 of NZ_JASJFF010000140.1, read as the reverse complement.
AAAAGCGAGAGTCTTCACCCCGACATTTGAGATAAAATTAAGATTAGAGCTTATTAGAGAGGAAAAACCTAACCAGAAGAATTTTTAGGTGAATCCTAATTGCGATGGGAGTCTTTGGGAATAACATCCAAACCGAGGAGAACCTTTTGAGTATTGGACATATCGCCGATAATTCTTTGTAGGGGTGGGGGAAGTTGTTTGACTAAAGTAGGAGTTACGAGAATTTTATCCTGTTCCGCTAATTGGGGCTGTTCGAGAACATCAATTATTTCTACTGTATAAAGATCGGATAACTCCTCGCGACAGATACGAAAAATATTGGCGATCGCCCTCTGGGATTTACTTGAATCGCCCATAATGTAGAGTTTGAGAAGATATTGACTCATGATTGCGTGTTATTGAACAGTTTAATGTTGCTGAGACCGATATAGTATTTACGATAGAAAGAGACGAGATAACCCATCAATTCCAAGACCATGAGACGACCTTCGCTAACGTAGGCCTGCGCTTTGGCCAGGGTGACATCCTGATTTTTTTGGCGTAGGGTGGTGGTATGAATATCCACCACATCGCGAGGACTAGCTTTTAAGAATCCTAACTTATCGGCCAAGCTTCGCAGTCGTTCCGATAGATTATGTTCCACTTTGTATGCTTGTTCTTCTAAAGCTAAGTCTAATAACTCTCCGTAATTTTGGACTAATTCTTGAAAAATATCGGGAATACTCTGCTTTATTGCCTCAGAACCGAACATTTTCGCCGTGATGCTAGTTTGTACTCCCTTGATCAACTGTTCCAGTTCGCGAAATTCCTCTTCCTGTTGTTGATGTTTAAGATTGAGGATATATTGCTGACGTTCGATCGCCACACGAATTTGATAGACTAAAAGACTACTATCGATATTATTTAACTGAATATAACCGTCAGCACCCAGTTGAAAGGCTTTAACGACTAATTTCTCATCATTGCTAGTAGTTTGAACCACTATCGGTATATCAGAGGCTAATTCTCTGGTTTTGACTAGAATATTTAAGCCGGGGGGGACAGAGATTTCCAAGCTTAAGAGGATGAGATCAAATTTCTCCCCTGCTAGTTTTTCGGCAGTTTGCTGTAGATCCTGAGCTTGGGTGAGGGTAAAAGTCAACCCCCCGGCCAGGGAACATTGGGGGGCCTTTAACAGCAATCTCTGGATTAATTTAACAGTCGTCGGTTCATCCTCTATCAATAAAATCCTACAGAGATCCCTAGTCATTGTTAATCGATCGCTAAAATTATCTTTTTTCCCCTACTTTCATAGTACGCTCATCTTTGGGAAACGCAAGGACAAAATCACAATCTAGCACCCGCTATCTCGAAGTCTTATTCTACCGCTCAACTAAACTTACTCAAACTTACTTAGGGTTTGCTGAAAAAGTTTGTTGGTGGGGTTAGGATTCAGGAGTCAGGATTCAGTAGACCTCCTGCAAAAATAGGAACTGATTATGTAAAATAAAGTAAAACACTCAGAAAAACAATGACTTACGAAAAAGTAAAAAATTTGAATCCAGAAGAGTTTAAACGCTTTTGTGGGGTATATCCTGAAACATTTAAGGATATGGTGAAAGTTCTGGCCGCCGAAAAAGTTCTGCAAAAAAAATCGGGAAGACCAAGTAAATTAAGTTTAGAAGACCAAATCTTGATGACCTTAGAGTATTTGCGGGAATATAGGACTTATTTCCATCTCGCAATTAACTGGGAGATTAATGAGACAACAGCCCTACGAATCACTAGAAGGGTAGAAGGTATTCTCATGAAATCAGGATTATTTAATCTGCCAGGTAAAAAGACAGTTCAACAAGCCAATAGTGACCTAGAGGTAGTGGTAGTAGATGTAGCAGAGCATGAGATAGAAAGACCTCAAAAGAAGCAGAAAGATTACTATAGCGGGAAACAGGGCTATCATACAATAAAATCTCAAGTTCTTGCGGCTCAAAAAACAGGAATGATAATCTGTACCGCTCATGGAAAGGGAAGAATACATGACTTTAACCTTTGGAAAAATAGTCAAATTGGGATAGATAAAAGTATTGAATGTTTAGCAGATAAGGGCTATCAAGGAATCCAAAAACAGCATGAAAATAGTAGGATTCCTTACAAAAAGAAGAAAAATCAAGAATTAAGTTCAGAAGAGAAAGAATTTAATCGCCAGTTATCAAGAGAAAGAATTATTATCGAACATATTCACAGAAGTCTGAAGATATTTAGAATTTTATCATCAAGATATAGGAATCGGAGACGGCGTTTTGGTCTGAGATTTAATTTAATCGCTGGCATTTACAACTATGAACTTGCTTTAGGCTATCATCAAGTAGCTGAATAAGACTTTTGCAGGAGGTCTAGT
>NZ_JASJFF010000106.1:0-3745 GCF_030065435.1 Microcystis sp. M53603_WE2 | reverse complement strand
GTGATGGGAGAATTGCAAAATCTGGGGCTAAAATCGGGAATTAATGCTATGCTGATTGGGCATTATTTGACCACTCTAGGACAACCCCCCCAACAGGATCAGGCGATGTTGGCTGATCTTAGTTTAATAGGAGGAGAAGCCCCCATCCCCGGTGAATACCAACCCCAACAGGCAACCTAAATCACGTCGAGGACGAGGCTCTCCGCCCCGGCGCACTTCCGCATCGGTTCCCAATGAGTTAATCTGGGCCTTGATTGGTTTGTTGCTGACAATCTTTAGTACATTTGTTCCAGTAAGCCTAGCTAGTTGGTCGGCTGCGGGTCTATCTTCGCAAAAACTAGGCATAACTTACCAAATTGGGGCAGTATTGTTAACGGGCTGTCTGGGGGGCAAAAATGCCGGGCTTCTTGCCCAGGTGGCCTATATTTTTCTCGGTTTAACTTGGTTGCCTGTGTTTGCTCAGGGTGGGGGAATAGGTTATCTGAAAGAACCCAGTTTTGGCTATATTTTGGGCTTTATGCCGGGGGCATGGCTGTGTGGTTGGTTGGCTTTTCGCTGGCGCGCCAAGATAGAAACCCTTGCTTTAAGTGCCTTTGCCGGTTTGTTAGTTATTCATCTGTGCGGTTTATTATATATGCTGGGATTGTCGATTTTTCAGCCCCAAGCCAGTCAAATCACCTTTCCCGATAGTTTGCCCACCCTATTTATGAATTATTCAGTCTGGCCATTTTTAGGGCAGTTAGTAGTAATTTGTGTGGTGGTAATTATTGCCTTTTTCTTCCGTAAATTATTATTTTATTGATGCCACAGCCAATGTTAAAAAAGAATCGCTGGTTTTGGATAGTGGCGGTGCTTGGTCTAATTTTAGACCAATTAACTAAGTATATAACCGTGCAGAGTTTTGAGCAAATTGGTGATACTTTCCCGATTATTCCGGGGGTTTTTCATTTTACCTATGTGATTAATACCGGGGCGGCTTTTAGTGTTTTTCGGGGCGGTGTTGGTTGGCTAAAATGGCTATCCTTATTAGTTAGTTTGGGATTAATGGCTTTTGCTTACTTTGGACCGCATTTAAATCGTTGGGAACAATTAGCCTACGGTTTTATTTTAGCAGGGGCTTTCGGCAATGGCATCGATCGCTTTTTGTTTGGTTATGTGGTGGATTTTCTCGATTTTAGATTGATTAATTTTCCTGTTTTTAATCTGGCCGACGTTTTTATTAATATCGGGATTATTTGCCTCTTAATTTCTACCTTTCCCCACAAGTCAAGGGTCCCGTAGGGGCGAAGCATTCGAGCGATAACCTATCGCTGAAACCGTAGATTTCCTATCCGAATGCTTCGCCCTTACTTGTTCTGTTCAAATGCAAGTGGAGTGACTCTTAAATTATTACAGATATATCAGCAGCCGTCTGTAAGCATACCACCGAAAAACTAATGCGCTCCGGGGTTTGGGGGCGGCGCCACGCCCCCAACGGGTAGGGTTGATTCATGAATCAACCCTACTATGAATCAACCCTACTATGAATCAACCCTACCCCTGCCCCCTGCCTCCTGCCCCCTGCCTCTGTTATACTCGATCGGGTGAGCAATGCCCACCCAAAAAACTATGCTTCTGTTTGAGAAATAGAGCGATTAAATTTACTAACTAACTCAGGATTTTCTGACCAAGCATCGATAACACTCATATTACCATTGAGAAAATTCTGTTTAATAGCGCGGCGTTGAATTTTGCCACTGGCAGTTTTGAGAATTGTTCCCGATTTAGCCAAAACAATAGCATGGGTCATAATTTCGTGTTCTTCGGCGATTTCCTGACGGATATCGGCGATTAATTTGGCCGTATCTAACTCACCGCTGCGACGTTCTAATTCCTGGACAATAACTAACTGTTCTTCCCCATTATCTTCAATGGAAAAAGCCGCACCATAATCGGGACGAAAAACCTCATTAAGATGCTGTACTGACCATTCTAAATCCTGGGGATAATGATTACTGCCACGGACAATAATTAAATCCTTAATCCGTCCCGTGATATACAATTCCCCATCGAGAAGAAAACCTAAATCTCCGGTGCGTAAAAACGGTCCTTCTCCCGTATCAGCAAGATAAGCTTGAAAAGTCTCTTTAGTTGCGTCTTCCCGTTGCCAATATCCAGCGGCCATACTGGGGTCACTGGCCCAAATTTCGCCCACTTCATCGGCTGCACAAAGGGTGAAAGTATCGGGATTAACCATAGCTATACGGGTATCACAGACGCGACGACCACAACTGGGGACGTATCTAACTCCCGTGGTTCGATCGGAGCCTACAGGGACAATTTTACCGCGTTCGTAGGCGGTTGCATCCAAAGCGGTGATAATTGGGGTGGTTCCCTTGGGTTTATTGGAAATCAAGAGGGTATATTCAGCTAATCCGTAGGCAGGGGCGAAAGTTGACCAAGAAAAGCCGTAATCGGCAAAAGTATCGACAAATTTGGCCATTACCTTCGGGTTAATCGGTTCGGCGGCATTTCCCGCAGCCTGCCAACTGCTCAGGTCTAATTCCGCTAAATCGGCAGCTTTAATCCTACGAGTACAAAGATCATAGGCGAAGTTGGGGGCCTGACTATGAGTAACTTTGTACTTAGTAATATTTTTTAACCACTGCATCGGACGCTTAATAAAAGCAAAGGGAGACATGAGATAGCAGGGTGTACCGTTGTAGAGGGGGACGGTGATACCTTCGACTAACCCGTAATCGTGGAAATAGGGCATCCAAGTGAGGGTAACGCTATCCGGTTCGTAACCACAAGCTTTTTGCAAGTAACCGCAATGGTGCATCAGGTTAAAATGACTTAACATCACTCCTTTGGGGATATTAGTCGAACCGGAGGTATATTGCAGATAAGCAAGCGCCGATTTATCCACCTGGGGATCTTGCCATTGGTCCGCGAGGGAAATATCAATACTTTCGGTAGTAATCCATTTCATTTGGTCGAATTCTGGAAATTCTTCCTTAACACCTTCAATAAGAGTCAGAATACTTTCGGTAACTAGGGCAAAGGTGGCATTAGCATCCTTGACAATTGCTCGTAAACGGGGCAGAGTGCGCTTAAGTCGTCCCGATTCCGGTGGGGGGACGGGAATGGCAATCACTCCCCCGTAGAGACAACCACAAAAAGCGGCCACTACTTCTAAACTTTGAGGATAGAGTAATAGGGCGCGTTCCCCTTGGGCCTGGTATTTTTGCAAATAGGCGGCGATTGCTCTTGCTTGGCGATCGAGTTCACTGTAGGTTAAAGGTGGGGTTTCTTTTTTACCATCGATAAGAAAAGTGTAGGCATGGCCCTCTGGTTGTGCCGTGGCGCGGTAACGTAAGAGTTCTACTAGGGTTGCGGGTTGAATTAGGGTTTCAGTCATCGTTGTTATCGGGCTTATTGGCGCTATTGTATAGAAGTTTTAACATATTTGCCCATGGCGCTAGGATAAAGTGCGGAAGGCGATCGGTCAAGGTATAGGATTAAGTTATTGGTTAAAATCCCCCCTGCTTTATCTCTGCAATTGTTAGAAAAAGCTATAATTAATCAATCCTAAAATACCGGGAAAAAGTCATGACAGACCTAGACATAATCCCAGAAGTTGCCTGTCCCCCCACAGATTTATGGAGTGATGAACCACCCTTGGAAAGTGAACTACACCTGCAACAGATCATCATTCTCCTTAGTTGTCTAGAATTATTATGGCGCGAGAGGAGTGATTACTACG
>NZ_JASJFF010000586.1:0-2119 GCF_030065435.1 Microcystis sp. M53603_WE2 | reverse complement strand
TAGACCTCGACCTAATATTATCTCAAGACCAAAAGTCTTTCTAGTTAAGGAATCTACCCGAATAAAAATTATTTTAATTGCCTCATATTTTTTCAGTGAAATTGAATTAGCAACGATAGATATACATTTCAGTTATCGAACTACTTAATTAGTACACAAGCTAAAAGCAAGCTGTGACTGGGTTATAATTTTTGAAGATGTCTATTATTCCCCCTGTAATTTTTCGGGCTGTGTATATGGTCACGATCCAATGACGACTAAGAGCAGATTGGGAAACCACCACCACAATTAAAAATCGTCCCGTCCGAATCGTTGAAAACCACTTAGAAAATAACAACGCCTTTTCATCGCGATCGCTAGAACGGATTAAATCTGGATCGGCTAAAGTCTGGGCTAATTGCTCCTCATCCAGTGCGATCGCCCTCTTCTTGTTAATTAAACTTTAAAACCGCGATCGTCTAAAATTGAGGTTTAATATAATCGTCCCAAACTTTAAGTAGATGGACAGCATCTTCATTTGAAATCCTTCCCAATTTAGCAAGCAGTAAGTTTTTTTTCCAAGCAATCAAGACGGGATAAACGTACAGTAGAGGGAACCCTCAAACCACTATTGGCCCAATCTTTTAATAATATGTCTGTTTGTGTTCGGGGCATTGCTGAGGTCACTGCCGTTACAATAACGTCATCTCCATCAACCCAAAGAATCAACACAGGTCTTTTTTTTGATGATGTACCATCAGTAAATAGAATTTTGGCAACCCAGAACTCACCTCCTTTAATAATCGTCATATAAACCTTCGTCTTCTGGGGCATAACTATTCAAAAAAGAAGAATGAAGGCGATCGCTAACTAAGGTTTTGGGCTGAATAGTAATCACCCACTTCCCTTTACCAATTCCTTGCACAATAGAACTGGGAAGATTGAGTTGCTCCCCTTCTTCAATTTCTACTTCAAAAGCTAATTTTAATAACTGATTTTTCATAAAGCAAAAGCACCTATAATATTGGAGATATTAGCACAGCGCGTAGAAGCATCAGCGATCGCCATCATCAAAAGTGAAAATGACTCGGCTTTGCAATAAAGCATAAGCTAACTGTTCCTCATCAGAAGCCCCAATCAGTCCTTCCTCTGAAGAGATTGTAACATCAATCCCTCACATTCTTAAACCTTTGGCGATCGCCTTAGAAACCCTTTCATCCAGTGCGATCACTATCTTCTTGTTAATTAAACTTTAAAACAGTGCGATCACCTACGCAAATCCGTCTTACGGTTGCTTGAACTATCAAAACAGATTAGAAAGGCGGTAACTGAAAATGACCAGCGACAATCCCCGGAACGGTAATATCCTCATCTAATTCTTCCCACCGTAGAGCATAGCCGTTGACTTCAACCTTAACCGCCGCCAATTGCTCATTCGTTGCTTGTTTCAAAATGCGGAAGCGATCACTAGGAAAACCGATAATACGTCCATCACTGAGTTCAACGTATATCATGCGTTCTTCTGCCCAGGCTCGAATGGCGGCAGGCTCAACAGTCATTATAGGATTAATGTTTGTGGAAATCACGATAAGCACTCCTTAAAAGGTCTTGATTTTTATAAACTAGCCTCTCTACTTCCCGTAGCTCATGGGAAGGAATACCACGATTGGAAGCTAAAATGATTATCGGTTCAAGCCAAAATTTACATTCACCATCAGGAGAACGTACATGAATATGTAGCGGTTCGGAACCTTCATCGGAATAGAAGTGAAACCGAAAATGTCCAATTCTAATGACCGTTGGCATTCAGTGAAATTCGTAATCATTGAGAGTTGCTGGTTCTTTATTATAGTCGGAAATTGTAGCGATCATTGTCGCACGCCAATCAGACCGATAAGGACTTTCAGAGCGCTCGCCAATCGCGTAGGGTGCAATTAACGCACCTTTTTATTTTTATTGGCTTATTATATGCGTTCTTTATCGAAAGCCTCAATTAATAGGCTCTTCTGGTTTCTGTGTGGAAACGAGGTCTATACTGATAGTTTATTTAACCAAATAGTCCTAAAAGTCTTTCCCAGTAAACATTTCACGATTTCATAAGCAAAAATTATCACACAAAGTCGAGAAGAGCCTGACGGCT
>NZ_JASJFF010000590.1:0-3339 GCF_030065435.1 Microcystis sp. M53603_WE2 | reverse complement strand
TTGCTGGTATTTTTCCTCTGGGCATGGTGGCGCAGTTTATAGAATTTAGCTGGAATTTATGAATCATTTTCTGCATTCTTTCACTGTTTTTCCTGATTCTGCCCGAAAATCTCGCTCTTTCTCCCTAGGTAAACTTCGCAGACCCTTAATCTTCCTGTTTACCGTCGGTTGTCTGACTAGCGTAGTCGGTTATCGTTTCTATAATCAGCCGAAATTGGCCGTCGGGACTATTTCTCCAGTCACAATTATCGCCCCCGAAGATGCCAGTTTTGAAGACCAAGAAACCACCGCCCTCAAACGCCAAAAAATTCGGGCTGGACTGCTTCCCCGGCTGAAAAGAGACCCCCAAATCACTGCCCAGATTGAGCGATCGCTACGGGACACTTTAGGGCAATTAAGTCAAATTAGCCCAATTTTGCCAAAAAATTCGATTTTACTGAGCAGAACTATTGCTAACGCCACACTGGGAACGCTGCTCACCTTTTCTGCCGCTCAATGGTCAACTCTACAAAGCGGCCTCAACCATAAAGAATCTTTTGCAAAACCCTTGACAAAAGAGCAGGAATATGCTATGCAGGAAATCCAAGCCTATGGTCAGCGCGTGACGAAGGGAAACTTTGAGCAATTTATCGATCGATTGGAGCAGTTACGGCAAATACAGGAGCAAACCAGCCAAAATTATCGGCATTCCAGCTTAAATAAACTCAAATATGCCGATCTGATCACAGCGGCCCAAATGGGCGATCGAGAGTGGCAAAACCTAGAAAAAGCCGTCCTGCAAGCGGGGCGCCGGATTTTGGTACAAGGCATTCCCCCCGGGATTTCCACCAGTCACCTACAGGATACCATCGCCGTGCAGATTAGCAGCGATCGCCTAACCCGTCGTCAGCAGTCTTTAGCCGAAAATATCCTTCTGGCGGCCCTAGAGGGACAAACGAACCTGATAGAAGATCGAGAGGCAACCAAAGAACAAGCCACTAAAGCAGTGGAAGCGGTAGATATGGTCATGTCTAACGCTCAAACCGGTCAAATTATCGTTAAAGCAGGCGAAAAAATTACTCAAGCTCAGTTTGTTCTCATCGATGGTTTTGGTTTAAGCGAACGGGGCATTAACTGGATGGGTTTAGGGTCAACGGCAATCCTTGTCACCAGCGCGATCGGGACTTTTTGCCTCGTTGCCCAACGTCTCCATCGGCCTCTGCGTCACCGGGATTTTATTCTCTTGGGTTTGCTAAGTTTTACCACACCGATCCTAGCGATCGCCCATATTCCCTTTACCAATCTGGCAGCCGTGGGTTTATTAGTCAGCAGTTTCTATGGCCCGACTCTGGCCGTCACCCAAGTCCTCTTAACTGCCGGTCTTTCCCTATTCAGCATCCAAGGCATCAGCGCCGATTTAATCGCCGGGACGATGGGGGGACTATTAGCGGCGATGATAGCGGCAAAATTGCGCTCCCGGGATGAATTATCGCTGCTAGGGATGGGAATCGGAGTCAGCCAAGGGGGTGTTTATCTGCTCACTTACCTAATCGTTAGCGCCACGGCCAGCACGATCATCTATACTCTACTACCCACGGCGCTCGTCTATGGTCTATCGGGAATAGCTTGGACGGTAATCGCCCTAGGATTATCCCCCTATTTGGAACGCTGTTTCGATGTGGTCACTCCCATTCGTCTGGTGGAGTTGTCCAATCCTAATTGTAGTTTGCTCAAACGTTTGGCCACGGAAGCACCGGGTACTTTTCAACATACCCTTTTTGTCGCCTGTTTAGCTGAAGCGGCCGCCCGAAAACTGCACTGTAATGTGGAATTAATTCGCACGGGGACCCTCTATCACGATATCGGGAAAATGCACGATCCTCTCGGTTTTATTGAAAATCAAATGGGTAGCCCGAATAAACACGATGAAATTAACGATCCCTACGTCAGCGCCGAGATTATTAAAAAGCACGTTAGCGAAGGGTTAGTCATGGCCCGCAGACACGGTTTACCGCGAGTGGTCCGCGATTTTATTCCCGAACACCAAGGCAATCTCTTAATTTCCTATTTTTATCAGCAAGCTTTGCAAAAATCCGCCCAAAATGGTCAAGAATTCGTCGATGAGGCGGCCTTTCGCTACGATGGTCCGATTCCCCAATCGCGAGAAACGGCGATCGTCATGTTAGCCGATAGTAGCGAGGCCGCTTTGCGATCGCTGAAGGAGGCATCCCCAGAACAAGCCATGGATATGATCAAAAAGATTTTTCAGGCCCGATGGCGCGATCAACAATTAGTAGATAGTGGTATTCGTCAGGAGGAATTACCAATTATTGCCGAGGTTTTTGTGCAAGTTTGGCAACAATTCCACCATCAACGCATTGCCTACCCGAAAGCAGTTTTAGAAGTCTCCTCAGCCAAAAAAATATGAAAAAAGATACTTGGCTAAATCAGTTACAATTTCTCTACGAACAAGATGAACATCTCTGGTTGACTGAAACAATTAAACTTCTCAAGGCTAATCGTCTAGCTGAGTTGGATATTCAACATTTAATCGAGGAGTTGGAGGCTTTGAGCAAACGGGATAAAAATCGAGTTGAGAGTTTTTTAAGACAGATAATTATTCATCTTTTGTTGTGGCAATATTGGCTGGAAGAATTTGAATTACATCATCGGCATTGGCAAGGAGAAATAGCTACTTTTAGAGTTCAGCTAAATGGATACTTAAGCACAAATTTAGAAAAATATCTCCTAGATAACCAAGAAAAAATCTATCAAGATGCCGTTTTTATTGTTGGGCAAAAAACTGAAATATCTCCTCACAATTTTCCTCTAAATTGTCCCTATTCCCTTGAACAAATGCTTGATAGGCATTGGTTGCCAGAGCAAAATTAGTTAAATCCCACAGCTAAAAATCAAGGATAATTACCAAAATGCTCCTAATTACTCTCAACGAAAATACTTTATCTTTATCTCCGGGCAGTCAAGTTATTTTTCCCCATCAGACTTGGGAAGATTACGAAAGATTGCTGAGTTTACGTCTCCAGAAAACCTATCCCAAACTCTATTTTAATCGCAAAACTCAAGAAATTCGGCTTATGTCTCCCTTACCAAGTCATGGCAAACGTATCAATCTTTTAAGTGATTTAGTAAAAATTATCCTTCGTCGTCAAGGCAAAGACTGGGAATGTTTTGATCCGATTACATTGAAAATTCCGGGGGAAGCGGGATTAGAACCAGATACTTGTTTTTATATTGATAATAGACAGGCAATTTTAGGCAAAGAGAGAATTGATTTAACTGTTGATCCTCCTCCCGATTTAGCTATAGAAGTGGATTTTACTTCCCTGACTGATGTAGCAG
>NZ_JASJFF010000738.1:0-3588 GCF_030065435.1 Microcystis sp. M53603_WE2 | reverse complement strand
GTACTGGTGTACTTCAAACTTGAATTAGCCCTTCTTCTTGAAGAGTGGCGATCATATATGGCTCTTCGGTTTGTGTTATGCAATGGACGGGGGTTATAAGGGATGTAACCCTTATATAGAAAGGCATTTAGCGATTTTTGTCAATTGTTTTTGCTCTAGAGCGAACTAATCAATTAAGTCTTTTGCCAGATAAGGATTTAGTCGATTTATGCCCCCCTATCGAACCATAACAAGTAACGAAGAGCCTCATATATTAACAAACACCAACGCAAATTAGAGACCAAGATCAAAACAATGAAAATCTTTAAGTTAATCCCGGAAGATTGGAATCTAAGCAAGAGACTGACCACTCTAATGCTGACAATTTTTTTGGGAGGGATTATTGTCAGCAGTGTTGTCTTTTATAGTATTGTCCTTAACACAGTGGAGAATGAAATGAACACACGCGCTAATCTTCTAATCTCAACTATGGACGCTGTTCGCAAGTACAACCAAGACAGAGTTACTCCCCTGCTACAGAAGCAAGCACCAGAACAACTTTTATCAGAGACTATTCCTTCCTACGCTGTACGTCAAGTATTTGATATTTTTACTACATCCTATAAATCTCATTATGGAGAATATACATATAAAGATGCTATGATTAACCCAACTAATATCAAGGATAAAGCAACAGAAGAAGAGATAAAGATTATAGATCAATTAACTCAGCAAGATCAATTGGGAGAAAAAAATATATCGCAAGGTTTTCTGTTGATCAATGGGCAAAAAAACTTTTATGCTGCTCGTCCTATTAAAATCACTCAAGTTAGCTGCTTAAGCTGTCATAGTAGTCTAGAAAAGTCTCCTCAATCATTACAGGTTTTATATAAACAAGGTATATATCAAGCCAATCAGGGATTTGGCTGGGAATTAAACAAAGTTATCGGGACTAAGATTATTTACGTTCCTGCTGATCAAGTTTATAAAAATGCCAATCAACGTTTTCTTCTCGTCATAGGAGTTTTTACTGGGATTTTTGCGATAGCTATATTCCTGGTAAACCTCTGGCTGAAACAGTATGTTGTCCGACCAATTAATCGAATAACTAAAGTTGCAGAAGCAGTCAGTTTAGGCGATATGGATGCTAATTTCGATAAACAATATAACGACGAAGTAGGTCGTTTAGTTGACGCTTTTACGCGCATGAAAACCAGCTTAGAAATTGCCATCAAAAGGCTGAACAATAAAGGCAATCGCAGTTGTGAATAAATTAAACTAATTCATTTGTTATAATAGATTTTGTTTAAATTCTTTTGCCTTTTCAGGATTGGTAATTTCGCCAGATAGTAACTCAACCAGTTGTGGTCGTTCTATTTGTGAATGTTCAGCAAGAATATCTGCCATAATAAACTGTGCCATTGGTCCGATATAACGAGCGAGTTCTCGTTGACAACGCTCTAAAAATATTGGATCGATAGCAGCAGATATTGCGGCAGATATTACAGTTTTTGGTTGAAGTTGGGAAGGGTTTTCACTGCTATTTAAAAAAGCCTCTGGTTGTGGATGTATCTGAGACTCTTCTGCTTTTACTTGCTCTCGACTTTCCACTGTTACCTGAGCAAGAATCCATTGTTCAATTTGCTCGGCATCCTCATGTTTAATCCCTAAATCTCTTTGGCGAAGCTTCAAATCCGCTTTAGTTTTATCACTAACAGGATATTCTTTTTGAATTACCTTCAGAAAAGTTTTCTCGTATTTTTGTAGATGTTCTTTATACTTTTTGTAAGGCTCAAAAGCACGGTTTTGTAATTCTTCAGCCTCTTCAGAAGTCAATTTCAACTCTTCTCGAAGTTCATCTAGCGTATCTTGTGCTGGAATAGAAATTTCTCCATTAGAAGATAAAATCTCCTCAACTTTCTTAAGATATTGATCTTGTGCAGCTTTTTTCTCTTTAAATTTTTGCTGGCGCTGCTCAAACAGACGTTCGGCGACGAGACGAATCCCTTGAATTACGTCCAAAAAAGCTTCGTTTTCATTATTCCAAGTTGTGATCGGCTTGGCATCTTTGGGAAAAGCTTGGTATTTACTAACAGCAAGCCATTTCCAGTCGCAGGGTTCTAGGATAATAGGTACTATTATCGCCTCACCAGCATCATGCTGTTTAATTGCCTGTTCCATTTCAATTTCAGAGCAGTAATTTGAGTAAATAAAATCAGGACTAATCAACAGCAAGATAATGTCAGCTTGGTTCAGGTTCTCATCAATTTTGTTGGCCCATTCCATCCCAGCTTCAAGCTTGCGATCGTGCCAGGAATCAATCACTTTTTGCCGCTTCAGCGAAGCTAAGTGTTTATCTAAATGCTGTCTGAGCGCCTCGTCTCTGTGGGAATAAGAAATAAAAAGCTTAACTGATGTACTTTCCATTTTGTAATCACTCCAAAATTATGTATCTTAGCTGAACAACCACAAAGGCACAAAGTACACAAAGATGAGTTTTTTACTATTACTACTCTAAGCTACTTTATTGATCGCTGCCACCTAGGGATAACCGTGGGCTGAGATGAACTCTTGAGCAACTCTTCATATAGCCCAGAGAGTTTATATTTCCGGGCCCGGTTCGAGGGATCGACAATTGCCAAAAATCGACTTTTTACCCATTCCTGACAGATTTGAGCGCTAATGCGCGGCTTAAAACCAAACATCTCGCCAATCTGCTTGCTGGTGGGTAGCCGTAGGGTGCGTTCGCTAATGCAAGTCCTACTGCTCCACTGATCGATTTTTGGGGAACGCACCATGCCCATTGATTGAAGCTGTGGTCTAAATGCGATGCCGCTCTGGTGGGCCCAGTTGGGGAATGTTAGCGAAGATTCCCGATGTTTAGGTTAAAATAGAGGGGCAAAAGTTGCAACAAGATCAATCCTATGACAGTCCGACAACCCCGCTATAGCAAAGAAGAATTTGCCCAGCGTGGCGATCTGATTTATCAAACTCAAATACGTCCACAAGTCGAATTGGGTAATCAGGGCAAAATTGTAGCAATTGACCTTGAAACTGGCGACTTTGAAATTGATGCGCGTGAAATATCTGCTTGCAATAGACTCGAAGCCCGTCACCCAGATGCTCAAATCTGGATTGTTCGAGTCGGTTCTCGCTATGTTCGCCGATTTGGTGGACGGACAAAGAGATTAGTATGATCGCCGGAATCGTTAACGCGGATTTTGAGGCGATTATTTCACTTTCGATCTTGTGACTCTGAAGGAAATATTTACGCGCAAGATGCGATCGTTGATACAGGTTTTAATGGTTGGCTTTCATTGCCACCAGACCTAATCGATCAGCTAAACCTGAAATGGAAAAGACGAGGACGTGCTATTCTTGGTGATGGTAGCGAATGCGTTTTTAATGTCTATAGATCTCTTGCATAAGTCTAGACAAAATAGGATAAAATAGTCCAAGAGTTAAGATTGAAAGATGACTTACGAACAAGTAAAAACTTTAAAGCCAACAGAGTTCAAACGCTTGTGTGGCGTGTATCCAGATACATTTAAGGATATGGTAACAGTCCTAAAGGCAGAAAAAGTTTGGCAAAAAAAGACAGGTAGACCT
>NZ_JASJFF010000311.1:0-3089 GCF_030065435.1 Microcystis sp. M53603_WE2 | reverse complement strand
CAATCACTAGAGTTATTATGGAAAGACCGCCAAGATTTCTATGCTTTTGGTAATCTGACTATTTATTACAGCCCTAATCAACGTCAAGCAAAATATTTTAGGGGTCCTGATTTTTTTGTGGTGTTGGGAGTAGCAAGAAAACCGCGGAAAAGTTGGGTAGTGTGGGAAGAAGAGGGGAAATATCCCCATGTCATCATCGAGATTTTGTCTGATTCAACGGCAGAAACTGATCGAGGTCTCAAGAAAGAAATTTATCAGGAAACTTTCCGGACTCCTAACTATTTTTGGTTTGATCCCAATAGTTTAGAATTTAAGGGGTTTCAGTTGATGGTAGGAAAATACGAAGAAATTGCAGCGAATGAACAGGGTTGGTTATGGAGTCAACAGTTAGAATTATTTTTAGGGGTTCATGACAGCCAATTACGCTTTTTTACCCCTGAAGGTAAACTTGTTCCCACCCCTGAAGAAGTGGCAGAAAAGATGGCTCGGAAATTACAAGATTTAGGGATAGATTGGCGAGATTTGGCTTAAGTTTGACCTGAAATCTCGCTCAAGCCAGCTGAACTGCAACTTATGAAGTAATCTGCCCAAATGCTACAGTTAGGCGTTTTTACCGCAACAATAAACAAAAATCGAGCTATATTTGCCAGTTCTCGACATGATTTGCTATACTCCAAGAAGTAACTACATTCTTCCTCAGCCCCCAATGGGGGGCTTTTTCTTGGTAAAAAAGAAGCGATCGAAGGCTTATTTTGGCTCTTTTTTGCCTTTAAATCCGACTATTGAGCTTAAACCCACGGCAATTAAGCCTAATACAGTTGAAGGTTCGGGAATTTTATCTGTGTGACGCGCCCACTCTGCTTGGTCATCATAAGTGATAACAGAAAAGTGGCCGTCGTCATTATAAGTTCCTTTTCCCGATCCGATAAAAGACTCAAAACCAGTTGCGAGTACATTGCTGTCTGAATCGACTAATTTCCAGTAAAAGTCTAATGTGTTTGTCCAAGTGGCCATGTTATTACCAATGTCCATTATGGTCATAGATGAGACTGGTTGAGTGTGACTATCATCCAGCATTAAAAATACAATTTGATTGCCAAAATCAGGCACCGGTTTAACACTCTCCAAATTAAGAGATACAAATTGAAGACCTACAGTACATTTTCCATTTATGTCGAAATGGCAGTCATCTAATCGTTTTACTGCCGTATCAGTCCCTCCTGGCAAAATAGGAACTCCTTTAAAATATGTACGTCCATTCGGACCATTTCGATCGAAATCAACCCATGTGTCCGAACCTTTAGGGGTGAAAAGATAATCGATTCCCGCCTTTATATCTACAGCTTCCGCCATTTCAGGCATCCCTAATAAAGCAACCCCCAAACCCACAGCACCAATGAGACCCGTAGTGACGGGTTTTAACCGAGTATTAATCATTTGACTGAAACTCCTTCGAGTAACTACATTCTTTCCTGCAATTTTACAGTAATAATTTTTCTTGTCAAGTCATCAATCAGGATAATTTATTAAGTTTTATTACACTATTTACCCGGGTAAGCGCAGCTCAAACGCTGTTGACAATTCGCCAATTTTGTCAGCCCCTTGCTGTGTAGGCATTTCAAATGATAGCAGTCAATCAGAATAGTTACAAACTCGACCTATTTGGTCGATTGTTGCTTAACAATTGAGAGGGCAAATTCTACCCAAATATACCCAAATCGCCCTCTAGGTTTATTTTGTCAAGGATTGTTAAGATGCGCTTGCCGTGACTATCTACACTTCCTATCCCTCCTCTGACAGAAAAGGGATAACAAAACCCATCAGCTATCCTTAGTTGATCTAGCAAAAAGCCTTGAGAATATAATAGAGATAAAAAAGAGGAAAACCGATGATTACTATACGCAAAGCTGAGGAAAGAGGCCACGCTAACTATGGTTGGTTGGATACCTATCATACTTTTTCTTTTGCCCAATATTATGATCCCCAACAGATTAATTTTAGGAGTCTAAGAGTTATTAATGAGGATAAAGTGATTGGGGGAAAAGGATTTCACACCCACGGACACCACGATATGGAGATTTTAACCTATGTTTTGGAGGGAGAACTAGAACACCAAGACAGTCTCGGCACGGGTTCCGTGATTCGACACGGTGAAATTCAACGGATGAGCGCAGGAACAGGAATAAAACACAGTGAATTTAATCATTCTGCCACTAATCCCCTCCATCTCCTGCAAATCTGGATTATTCCCGACAAAAAAGACCTAGAACCCAGTTATGAACAAAAAGCGATCGAATTTTCTCCCCATACCTTACAATTAATCGCCTCCCCTACGGGTAATGGTAATGCGGTTAAAGTCCATCAAGATGTTAATCTCTATGCGGGAATTTTGCCCCTAGACCAGTCCCTCACCCATTCCTTAGATGGAGGTCGTTATGCCTGGTTACAGGTGGCTAGAGGGCAAATAACCGTGAATGGCGTGCATTTACAAGCGGGGGATGGAGCGGCAATTAGCGAGGAAACTTCCTTGGCTATTCAATCTCTAGAAGACTCGGAAATTTTGCTTTTTGACCTAGGGTAGTGGGGTTGAGTGTTAGGAACCCTAGTGGCTAAGTTTTGCCGCCAATTCCCCGGCCGACTTTCAGCCATCAATACTGTCCACCACGCTGAGAAAATCGTTATGGATTAACTCGGCGATAAAATTCTCCGGATCAGTAATAGGAACAGTAACGCCTTGGCTGGCTACCATCTGTGCAGCCAGCCGAGTCATGAATTCCTGTCTTGTTTCCGTCATTCTACCCTGACATTGTTGTAATTTTTCCACCAATTCCAGTGGGGAATCGGCCACCAGTTTATATCCCTCGCGGGTGACATAAATTGTCATCTTTCCTACCTCCTAAATGATCGGGAACGAGAATTCGGCACTACTAAACTACTTCTTTTCTCGCTATCATTATTGCCAGTTAGTTAGGGCTTGCTGAATAAATCTAAAAACCTTGTTGGGTAAGACTTTTAGACCTTTTGTCAATCAAAAAGTACTGGATCTGGGAGTGATCGGGGGGAAATTTAGGCACTTTTTCCCTGAAAAT
>NZ_JASJFF010000644.1:0-2976 GCF_030065435.1 Microcystis sp. M53603_WE2 | reverse complement strand
TTCTACATCCCAGAGTATGATAGTCCCGTCATCACTACCGCTTACCAAAGTCTTGCCGTCAGGACTAAAATTAACGCTATAGACAGAGCCATCATGCCCTTTGAGGGTGCGGATTTCCTTGCCTGTTTCTACATCCCAGAGTATGATAGTCCCGTCATCACTACCGCTTACCAATGTCTTGCCGTCGGGACTAAAATTAACGCTATAGACAGTGCCATCATGCCCCTTGAGGGTGTGGAGTTTTTGGCCTGTTTCTACATTCCAGAGTTTGATAGTCTTGTCATCACTACCGCTCACCAAAGTCTTGCCGTCGGGACTAAAATTAACGCTTGTGACAGCGCTATCATGCCCCTCTAAGTGATTGCGTTCACTTTTGCGGTTGAGAAGTTCCTGTAAGGCATTAGTCACCTCCTTGTTGTACGTCTGCTGCTTTTGTAGAATTTTTCCCGCTTTAATCGCTTCAACGAAAGCCTCCAAGTTTTTATGTTCATTCAATAGAGATAAGGAATATCTACCAAGAGACTCAGCTTGATTATATTCGGCTTCTTTTGTCTTATTCCAAGCCATCCAACCCAATCCCGTACTAATCACCACCGCCACCAAAGAAACCGCCGCAATCCTTCGCGCTGTTCTAATTTTTTCATTTTTTTGTCGTTCTGCTTGACTAATACTCGCCTTAATAAACTCTATCGCCACAGTATCTAAATTAGGCAGAGAATTATTCTTTTGAAACTCAACAATTTTAGCTAACTTAGAACCTCCCCAAAGCTCACTACTCGCTTTTACTGCATCTTGCTTCTGTAAATCATCCCACTGTTTTGCATCAGCATATAAACGACTTCTCAGAACAATTATCTCCTCCTTTTCCCTAATTAAATCCTGTAACACTTTCCAAGAACGAATTAACGCCTCATGCGCCACCTCAACCGTCGCCTTCCCGTCTTCTCCCTTACTCACCAAAAGACGATTATCTATCAATTGATAGAGAACCTCCTTTTGCATTTCCTCCTGTTCAAAACTCGATTTATCCGCCCTTCTGCTAACCGCTTTTTCCCCTTCTAAACTAATTAACTCTAGAAAAATTTCCTCTGCTGCTTTCCGTTGCTGTTCATCAAATTTACTATAAATTTTATCCGCTTGTTTTTCTAGCGCACCCGTTACCCCACCAATCTCTTGATAAATCTTAATATTTAAAACCCGCTCTTGAATATGATTTTTTTCCCACAATAAATCTAACGTATATTGTAACAGAGGTAAAGAGCCAGCCTGTTCATAAAAATCGGCAATAATTTGATTAATTAATCCCTGTTCAAAAATTACCCCATTTCTCGCCGCCGGTTCAGCAATAGCTAATCTTAACTGACTTTCATCCATATCCGTTAACATCTTGCTATACTGATCATGGATTTTTCCTAAACTGGGATAAGGACTTAATTTATCTAAAAAATCCGCCCTCATCGTCATCACAATTTTAACTAAACTATTATTATTTTCAATTAATTTAATCAAACTTTTAATGAAAATATCTCTTTCCGTCTTCGGTGTACGAGTAAATAATTCCTCAAATTGGTCAATAAAAATAAACCATAAATCAGAATTATTTTTTAATCCTTCAACCACCTTAATTAAAGTATCTTCCTTAACAGCTTGTGCTAATTGTGCTTCGGATTGTGTATATCTATTCCTTAAAAGACAATAAAAAGACTCAAAGGGATTAACATCAGGAACAAAAGTTAAATTAACCAATCTATTTGCGCCAAAATTATCCTTTAACTTAGGAATTAAACCCGCTTGCACGAGAGAAGACTTACCACTTCCCGACGCACCTAAAAGCAATAAAACATTCTTTTGCTTTAAATAATCGGTTAACTCAACAATCCAATTATCTCGCCCAAAAAACCTATCCTTATCATCTACTTCAAACTTCCTTAAACCCAAATAAGGTGAACCCGTAATTAAAGTTTGAGCCTGAATCTCAACTCCTGACTTTTGGGTGATAATATATTGATTGATTACACCGCCACTAATATCACCTGCAATTCCCTTAAATTCACCATCACCAATAAGACCTTTAACATCACCACCTATTTCTGAATAATAACTTTTATCAGTCATTTTTGCTACCCCAAAATTATTCTTTTCAAGTTAACTTTAAATTGCAGTTTTAGAATTAGCACTCTTTAAGGACTTCCTACTAAACCAAACAATTTAGCCAAACCGCCTAAAATCGTTACAATTAAAGCGACTAAAATCCCTCGACTGACAAACTCTTGATTCTCTAAGCGCTTTTCCAATCCATCAATTTTTCCCTCTAGACGCTTCTCGACACCATCAATTTTTTCCTCCAGACGCTTCTCGACACCATCAATTTTTTCCTCCAGACGCTTCTCGACACCATCGATTTTTTCCTCCAGACGCTTAATTTCACCTTTAACTTCACTAAGTTCAATCTTAATATCAGTAACATCTTTTTGAAGATTATCTAACTTTTGATTGATTTGAATTAGAAAATCTTTAAGTTCTACCTCAACAGTAATTGACATAAATTTCCCTCCTAAATAATCCTCAACTAATTAATGTTCTGACTAATATTTACACCACTAATATCTCCTGCAATTCCCTTCAAAGTACCATCTCCCACCATTCCTTTAATATCATCACCAACATTAATATTATACTTACCTGCGGCAAATTCTTCAGGTTTTAATTGCTTAAGTAATTCTTCTGCTGTCTTAATAACCTCTGCATCTCTATCAATTTTTGCTTCAAGTAACTCTTCTTTGAGCAGTGTTTTTACCCCCTCTGAATCTGGTTTTTTCTCATGTTTATCGACGATATCACTATCATCTGTTTTCCCTTTTTCTGCAAATTTCTTCTTAATCAACGCTTTTAAACCCTCATAAGCATCCTTAACGGCTGTTCCTGCCGTATCCTTAGCAGCAGCCGCCGCACCAGCAGCCAACGCAGCGAGAATTA
>NZ_JASJFF010000332.1:0-1760 GCF_030065435.1 Microcystis sp. M53603_WE2 | reverse complement strand
CGGCCCGCGTCCTGTAGGGGCGAAGCATTCGGATAAAAAATCTACGGTTTCACCGATAGGTTATTGCCCGAATGCTTCGCCCGTACTTTTTGCCGCAAACCCTAGATAGAGTCCTATAGCAGCGGGCAGAAGGCAGTATTTTCGCTGCTTTTGCCCCCTTTTAGAGAGATTCTTCGCTCACGGAACCATCTTCCTGCACCCAGGCGAGATTTTTAATCATTCGATCGCGGGCATAGGTACGAATTTGTGCCTCGCTGCGACCCCCTAAATCGATCGCCACTCTCAGATTCGGATCACCGGTGCGAAGGGAGCGAGCTTTACTAAAAGTCGCTATCTGGGCGTTATTACCCAAAGGGATAAGCAACCAGTCGAGGGGGGCAGCTTGAGTGGGTAAAGTCTGCCCCGATAATAAACTTTCGTGCAGTTCTTCGATATTCAGGGAAAAACCGATACCCGGAGCCGATTGGCCCTGGGGATGAAAAACGCCCAATAATTGATCATAGCGTCCGCCCTGGCCTAAAATACTGAGATTTTGCTGGTGATCACTAACCGCTTTAAAAACGATGCCGGTGTAGTAATCAAAGGTTTGAATCAGACTTAAATCGAGAATTAGGGGGAAAGGCCCAGAGCGATCGGCATTAAGCAGCTCTACTAGGGATTTAAGGTTATTAACGGCTTTTTGGGCTGATTCTTCCTGGGCCAATACTGCCACTTGTGCGAGGACATCCTCAGGATTACCGCGCAGCTGGAATAATTGTCGGGCTTGCTGCCGGAGGATTTCGTTAGGATAGGGAAGATTTTCGAGGCTAACGTAGTCGAGGAGGGCTAAACAGCGTTTCACCTGTTCGCGTAAGGGATCCGGAAAGGGAGAAAGTAGCGAACGAGTCAAACCCGCTTCTCCTAAAATAATCTGCCAGTTAGGGACGGCCAAACTATCGAAACAGTCGGCCAGGAGCAGTAAAATCTCGGCATCGGCTAGTAAACCGCCAGAAAAGAGCAGTTCTACCCCCGCTTGATAGAATTCCACTTGACGACCGTGATAACCGGCGCTAGGGCGACGAAAAACGTTAGCCCGATAACAGAGACGTTGGGGATAGGACTCCCCACTCATGCGGGTGACGGCACTGCGGGCAATGGAAGCGGTTAATTCAGGGCGTAATCCCGATAGTCCTTGACTATCCCCGTGGAGTTGGATCACGGTGCTGGGATCGATCGCACCGCCTGCGGTGAGGGTATCGAGCCATTCAATGGTGGAGGTGACGATCCTTTGATAGCCCCAACGCTGAAAGACAGACTGAAGGCGATCGTTAATCCAGCCTTTTTGGGTAACTTCTAGGGGTAATAAATCCCTTGTCCCCGCCGGGGGTTGATGAATCATGGGAGTTTGCTAATCAAAATCGGTGGCACTGGTCAGTCCTATTTCACTTTACGACAAGTTGTGACCAGTTTCCTGATGGGTAAAAACCCCTAACAAATCCTCTTAGGGGTTTTTATCTCAAATGTCGGGGTGAAGACAGCAATTCTAAATTTGCCCTGTAGCAAGGCTTTTGGGGGTTAGTTCCCATAATACGGGGTCAAATTCAATGGGATTGCAAATTTCATCGAAAATTTTGGGTCTGAAACCCCGTCGTTCTACGACGGCTTTACCGTCAAATATTAGCACATTTACACGATATATGCTAGAATGCGGGATATGGAAAAAGCCTATTCGTTTCGATTTTACCCCACACCAGAACAAGAGTCGCTATTGCGGCGCACAT
>NZ_JASJFF010000168.1:0-1745 GCF_030065435.1 Microcystis sp. M53603_WE2 | reverse complement strand
TTGGTATGGTTCGATAGGGGGGCATAAATCGACTAAATCCTTATCTGGCAAGAGACTTAATTCGATTAGTTCGCTCTAGATAAAAAACAATTGACAAAAATCGCTAAATGCCTTTCTATATAAGGGTTCCATCCCTTATAATCCCCGTCCATTGCATAACACAAACCGAAGAGCCAAACTTGTTTCAGGGAAGTGAGAAATTTTTCTGTTTGTTGCCAAACTTTCTCTCCCACTTTTTCACCGGTTTTCTCTAGCGCTTTAGTGGCAATAATCGAACCAACTGCGATCGCTGCTCCTGTAAGAGGGTCCATAGATAAAATAGGGGTGATGAGGGTTAACTTATTTATCGGGTTTTTGGGGGTATAAGTTGCCAACAATTAAACAACTCTTACCCCCATCATAGAACTTGTAATTTCATTTAGGCGGGTACTTCAATTTTACCCTGTCCGGCCAATCCAAAAGCGGCGTGAACCACTTGTAGGGCCCTGACTCCATCTTCCTGATTCACCACACAACTGATTTTTATATCAGAAGTAGCAATCATCAAAATATTAATTTTCTCCTTTGCTAAAGCTTCAAAAAAGCGTGCTGCTACCCCCGGTTGTCCTTCCATTCCCGAACCAACAATGCTCACTTTGGCCACATCATTATTAACCACCACTTCCTGTAAACCCAAACTTTCCGATAGTTCTAAGAGGATTTTTTGGGCTAAATTAGCATCAGCTTGGGGTAAAGTAAAAGCGATATCCCGTCGGGGAATACCATCGACAATGCGACAGCGTTGGGATTGAATAATCATATCAACACTGACATTTTTTGCCGCTAAAACCGAGAAAATTCTCGCCGCCATCCCGGGGCGATCGGGGACGTTACGAATGGCCATTTGGGCCTGATTATTATCTAGGGCCACTCCCCGTACTGGGACTAAATTTTTAGGGATTTCGCAATGAGCAACTTTAGCAGAATACTCCACTTGAAAAGCATCACAAAGGACTTTAATTGCTTTTTCTCCGTCCGCTTCATCGATGACACAACTGACTTTTACTTCAGAAGTGGAGATCATTTCGATATTAATTGCCGCTGCGGCCAAAGTGCTAAATATTTGGGCAGCAATTCCCGGCCGGCCGATCATACCGGCGCCGGTAATGGCGATTTTAGCGGCCCCGGATTCGATAATCACTTCCGCTTCCTCTGTATTAGTGGGATGGGAACGTAAAACCGGTGCGATCGCTTCGGCCACGGATTGGGCTTTTTTTAAGGCATTTCCCATCACCGTAAAGGCGATATCGTTGCTGTCCCCCTCGTGAATCGATTGAATAATTAAATCCACGTCCACCTGTTGATGAGCGATTTCCCCGAATAAACGGGCAGCGATACCGGGACGGTCGGGAACCCGTAAAAGGGAGATTTTCGCCTGATTACCCTCAAATTCCACCGCATCCACTGCTTTTGTCAATTCCAATCCTTGCAGGGTGCGCGGTTTCGGTGCCGGGGATGTCACCCAAGTACCCGGATCCTCTGTCCAACTGGAACGTACAACCAAGGGAACCCCGAAATTTTTAGCGATTTCCACCGCTCTCGGGTGGAGAACTTTCGCCCCTAAACTGGCTAATTCGAGCATCTCATCGCAGGTAATTTCGTCTAGGAGACGCGCTTCGGGGACTAAACGGGGGTCAGTGGTGAGAATACCGGGTACATCGGTGTAAATTTCGCAAAAATCGGCTTTTAAGGCGGCCGCTAGGGCC
>NZ_JASJFF010000766.1:0-7213 GCF_030065435.1 Microcystis sp. M53603_WE2 | reverse complement strand
TTGACTAAATGTGCTAATCTCTTCTTGAAATTGTATCTCTTCGACCGGATTTAGATTGAGATAAGTATCAATAAATCCAGAAATTAATTCCATTTTCGCAGGATTTAACCTTAAAGTAATTAACAAGCGCAGACATTCCGCCTTAACCTTAGCTCGCTCTTTGTCTGCAATAGGGTGATCCAGAAAACGGGTTTCTTGAAGAAACCCGTTTTCTATTCAATCTCCTGACTCCTGACTCCTAACTCCTAACTCCTAACTCCTAACTACTGATTACTGATAACTGATCACTGATAACTGAAAAGTTACGCTAATCTTTAGATAAATTGCGAGAAACATACCAAGTAAAACCACCGCCGATAACTGCCATAACTGCTAAAGCTAATAATACCGGTCGGAGTCCGAATTGAGTTTCGGCGATACCCGCGACAGCTAGGGGTAAAGAGAGGGCAATATTAACGGCATTGTTTTCTAAACCAAAGACTTTACCGCGCATTTCGGGGGGTGTATCTGCCTGTAGGGTAGTTTGCATGGGAACCCCGACTAAAGCGGCAAAAATCCCTAATAAAGCCGTCATAGCGAAGGCTAAAATTAAACTTTTTGTTGCTAGGGATAAACCGATTAAAGCTGCCGCCATACCCAGGGAACCCCAGAGACTTAATCGGGTGTGGGAGAATTTTTGACCCCAATAACCTAGGGTAATCGCACTAACTGCCATTCCCGCACCACAGGAGGCTAATAAAAAGCCAAATTGAGAGGCTTTTAACCCGGGTAGTTTTTCGGCCATACTGACGGCTAATACTGATAGAGCAGCAAAAATACAGAATAAGATGACTAATTGAATTAGAGCGTTACGAACTTTATGATTTTTGTTGAGGTAACGAATGCCGTCGCGGATATCTTCCCAAACATGGGGCTGTTCTGCGGTAGGAATAACATATTTTTCGCTAGTTCGCAGGATAATTAGAATTAAACCGGCAATTATATAAAAAGCACCGACAATCATCACTTTGCCAATATCAAATTGTCCGGCTCTCGTGCCGAAAATGCTATCAGCAAAAGCTAATAGAGGTTCACCGATGGCAAAACCGATAATTAATACTGCCATGGTGGTTAAAGTGTTGAGGGAATTAGCGGGTAGAAGATGACGACGTTTTACCACCAATGGCAGGGTAGATTGTTCGGCAGGGGCAAAAAATTGGGTTAAGGTGGAGACAAGAAAAGTAATGACTAACAACAGGAAAAAACCGAAGGGTAAATTAAATTCTCCTTGTAGCCGGTAATGCCAATTTCTTAAACCTTCCGGCAGCCAACCGAGGGGAACGGCTAAAGTTTGCCCGCGCACTAACCATAATAATAGGGGAATGACGAGGACAAAGGCCCCCCGTAAAAGGTTAGAAATAACTAAAACTTGTTTTTTTAACCATCTATCAACATATACACCCGCCACCGAACCCACTAACACCGCCGGAATTGTATTAGCAATCATTATCGCCGATACCCAGCCGCTAATCGATTGATCGGCTTCTTGGTAATGGGTGGCAATTAGGGAGATCATCAGGACTAAATAGAATTTATCCGCTAATTGGGAAAAAATTCCCCCCGCCCAGAGAATGAGAAAGCGCGGGTTTTTTAGCACTGGGGCAAAACCCTGACTGGGATTGGATTTGGGCGCACGTTTAGGCAAGCGGTTCATGGTTTCTGCGTCGGATTGCCTCGGTGAGGAATCGGAAGAATTAAAAACAGGAGTGGGGGAGGCGCTGGACGTAGCGTCGTCAGTTTCTGAGTCAAACAGTTGCATTATGATGATTTTTGCTATCTGTTTAAAATTCTAAGGGAGATAAACCCTCAACTAATGCCGAGGAGCGAAAAGTTTTTCCCAGATGATATTGAGTATAGCGACGCAGCAAACGATCGAGGTTAATCCAAGCTAGTTCTGAGGTAAGGTTTTCTGGTGGGGGAAAATCTGTTTTTCCTAGGCATTGCAGTAATTGCAGTTCTTGCAACGTCAGTTTACTATCGATTTTGGGCGGGTTGATTGTTTCTGTGAGGGCAGCTAGATCTATTATGCCCCCTGCCTCGAAACTAAATCCTAGGCAATTGTCCCCAATTAAGGCTTTTCCCGTCAACAGGCAGTTATGGACTTGCGGCACTAAGCCGGCAATTATTAAGAAATGAAAAATTGCTTGACAAAGGTAGGGAAGTATGTATTGATTCTCGTCGAGGACTTCAATTCTGGCCAGATGGCTGCAGATTAATTCGTATAATTCCCTCTGGGGTTGTTCGCTCAGTGCGATCGCTAAAACCAGTTCGCAGAGGTATTGACTAACGGTGAGTTTGGCGAGATTTTGACTTAATTTGGGATAAGATTCGATAGTTTCAGCTTGAACGACCTTATCTAGGGATTTTCCTGCGACTATCAACAGATTATTGACCACAAATAGTTCACTTCTACCCCGGAGGGAAGATTTATACTTGCGCGCACCGGGAGCGATGGCTCTAATTAAACCATATTCGGCGGTCAAAATAGTTAAGAGGCGATCGGCTTCTCCGAAGGCCATTCCTTGTAGATTGATTCCAGTAGCTTGATAGGTACGAGACATCATTTAATAATTAACTAGGGTCTGCTGAAAAAGTTTTTCGTGGGGACAGGGTGTGGGGTGTGGGGTGTGGGGTGTAGGGTTTTACCGATTTTGAGGGGGTCAATTACCTAATTTTCAGGGAAAAAGTCCAGGGATTTTCCCCCCGATCACTCCCATATCTGGTACCTTTTGATTGACAAAAGGTCTAAAAGTCTTACCCAACAAGGTTTTTAGATTTTTTCGGCAACCCCTAGCTAATTGTCTCCCCAAGAAGACTTGAGCTAATCACCAAGCAAGGGGAAATCAGTCAGGACTATGGAGGTTAGCGGACTCGAACCGCTGACATCCTGCTTGCAAAGCAGGCGCTCTACCAACTGAGCTAAACCCCCGATCTGGTTTTTAGGACACTTTCGTTATCATAACCTATAGTGAAAAATATTACAAGTTAATTTTTCCCTTGCCTGCCATGTCTTATCTAGTCGCCACTTTTTACCAGTTTGTGGCTTTGTCAGATTATCGTCAAAAACAGCCAGAAATACAAAAATACTGCCAAGAAAGAGGAATTAAAGGAACTATTCTTCTGGCAGCCGAGGGGATTAATGCAACGATCGCCGGGAACAGTCAAGCGATCGCAGAGGTGATTAGTTGGTTAAAAACCGATACTCGTTTAGCTAATCTAGAGGTGAAAGAGTCTGTTTGTGATTATTTGCCCTTTCAACGCTTAAAAATTCGCTTAAAACAGGAAATTGTGACTTTTGGTCAACCCAAGGCTAATCCTCTCGAAAACACAGGAATTCATCTCAAAACTGAAGAGTGGAACCAATTGCTGAAAGAGCCGGACGTGGTAGTGATCGATACTCGTAATAATTATGAAGTGGCGATCGGTACTTTTGCGGGAGCGCTTAACCCAGAAATCCAGCATTTTCGCCAATTTCCTGAGTATATTCACGACAATTTTGATCGTATTAACGATAAAAAAATAGCTCTTTTTTGTACGGGGGGAATTCGCTGTGAAAAGGCGGCAGCTTTTTTATTAAATCAAGGTTTTTCTCAAGTTTATCAGCTAGAGGGAGGTATTTTGAAATACTTAGAAGAAGTTAGTCCTGATCAGAGTCTTTGGCAAGGAGAATGTTTTGTTTTCGATCAAAGAGTGGCACTAACAGCTAATTTAGAGGTAGGACATTATGAAATGTGTCCCGCTTGCGGTCATCCCATCGATGAAAAAGATAAACAGTCCCCCAATTACCGAGCAGGAATATCTTGTCCCTATTGTAGTTAATTTTATCCTATCGTCCCGCTCTCATCTCCCTACTTTTCTAGCATCTGGTTACTTTTTCTTGCGGATTTGTGTACCAGAAATCATGTCATGAAGGGCGCGTTTTTTCTTTGTCCAGGCTGCCAGTAAAAAGCCCAAATATAAGGGAGCAGTGGAGAGATATTTTAGTAAGTAGCGGCGATTTGCTCTTGCAAAAGATATGCGTCGGCCTTGGCTATCGGTGACGGATAAATCAAAAAACATTTTACCAATAGTGGCTTTAAAAAGATATTCTAAGAAAACATAATATAACCATTTAATAACTATTCCTAAACCGAGAGCGGTCAGGATGGCAATATGTTCGTGAGTAAAGTTAACTTTGGCTTGAATATTATAGATAATTGCCGCTATAAATAAAGCAAAACCAAAAATTGTTGTTCCAGCTGCACTTAATCCTGCTGCGTAGTAAACCCAGATTTCTTTGGCTATATCAAAATCAAGGTTTAAATCTTGAAAAGTTGACCATTGTTGTAAGCGAAAACAGATATAACCACCTAATAAAGCGGCGATAATAAGAACGATAAAAGAATCAATTAAAGAGGCTTTTAACCGGAGCCAAAACCCAGCATAACTGGGAGAAATTGCAGCGAGTAAAGAAATAAGTGCAGGATTGGGAATAGGAATAATTTTAGGTTTTTCAAGAGAAGAATTTTTAGTTTTTTTAGTTTTTTTAGTTTTTTTAGTTTGATGGGTATTGGCTTTAATATCAGTAATAATTTTTAGCAAAGTTTTGGTGTCTTTAGGTCGATCAATAGGTTTTTCTGCCATTAAATTATCGATAAAATCTGCTAATCGAGAAGGGATATTTGGCGCATATTTACGCCAGTTAAATTCATTGGTATTAATATTGTAAATTTTCGGGTCACTGGGTTCTTTACCGGTTAACAAAAAGACGAAAGTTTTGCCCAAAGCATAAAAGTCTGATTGGGGGACAGAGTGACCAAGAGATTGTTCAGGAGGAGCATATCCGGGGGTATAAATTCCTGTATTTTTACCTCCTGCTAGGACAGTTTTAGTCACTTGTCGCGCTGCCCCAAAATCAATTAAAACTAATTGACCATCGGGTTTTAAGATAATATTAGAAGGTTTTATATCACGATGATAGAATTTATGTTTATGAACTTCATGGAGAATATTAGCTAACTGAGTTAACCAATCCAAAGCGAGATTATAATCAATCGGTTTAAATCCTCTTTGTTTTTGATGTTCTTCTAAGTCAATACCAGCAATTTTCTCCATGACTAAACAGTGTAAAGCAGTTTGACTCTCCCGGGGATGATAAATAAAATAGTTTTCTCCTTTGGGAATACCGGGGTGATTTAATTGTTTTAAAAGATTGGCTTCCTGTTGAAATAAATCAATAGCTTTGCTAGAATCGTAGGTAAGAACTTTTAATACTTTGGGTATTTTACGTTCATCTATCACTTCATAGGTATTACCAAATCCACCTTTGGCACTCAATAAATTTGTGACTCGATATTTACCATTTAAAAGCAAGTCGGAACCACAGGATTGACAGTAACGACTCTCCGTGATACTTTTCGGTTTGGGACAATGAGGATTAATACAAAAACTCATGGATTTTATTGGTAGATTACAAAATAAACTTGATGATTAAAATATTCACCGATATATTTAAGGTTTATTGCCAAGAAAAAAGCCGCGCAATCCCAAAGTTACCACGGCACTTAAAAAAGCCACAACCATGGGGATAATCAGGGATTTAAAACCTTTTAAGTCAGCAATATCTTTAACTAGGATTGCATAACTATCTTCGACTTTTTCCAGTCGTTTATCCATTGTTTCGACTTTCTGATCAAGAGTTTTAATATCTCCTTTTATTTCCGTGACTTCCACTTTTAAATCATTAACATCTTTTTGGAGACTGTCAAATTTTTGATCCATATCTCTTTGGAGACTGTCAAATTTTTGATCCATATCTCTTTGGAGATTGTCGATTTTCTGATTAACATCTCTTTGGAGATTGTCGATTTTACTCTCGATTCTTGTCAGGACAGATTCAAGGGAATAGGTAACGGTTTCGCTAGTTTGTGTCATAATTAAACCCCTCTTACAGATAACTACTTTATTGAAATAAAAAATTAAGGTTTGTTGCCAAGAAAAAAGCCGCGCAATCCCAAAGTTACCACGGCACTTAAAAAAGCCACAACCATGGGGATAATCAGGGATTTAAACCCTTTCAAGTCAGCAATATCTTTAACTAAGATTGCATAATTATCTTCAACTTTTTCTAGTCGTTTATCCATTGTTTCGACTTTCTGATCAAGAGTTTTAATATCTCCTTTGATTTCTGTGACTTCCACTTTTAAATCATTAACATCTTTTTGGAGACTGTCAAATTTTTGATTAACATCTTTTTGGAGACTGTCAAATTTTTGATCCATATCTCTTTGGAGATTGTCGATTTTCTGATCCACATCTCTTTGCAGGGTGTCAAATTTTTGATCCACATCTCTCTGAAAGGAATCTATTTTCTGACCCATATCTCTTTGGAGAGAGTCAATTTTCTGATTAACCTCTTTAATGCTATCTTTAATTTCTTTTAGGACAGATTCGAGAGAATAGGTAACGGTTTCGCTAGTTTGTGTCATAATTAACAACCTCTGGTCGATGGGGCCAAATACAATTAGGTTATACTAAAAAAGTTTTGCGTTGGTGTGGGGTGTGGGGTTTTACCCATTTTCAGGAAAAAAGTCCCTGAATTTTCCCCCCGATTACTCTCGGCTGGCACTTTTTGATTTGAAAAAAGCCTAAAGATATTATCCAACAAAGTTTTTAGATTTATTCAGCCAGCCCCAATTATTCCCCTATTGCCTATTACTAGGGACTAAGGACGATTTCGCTACCGAAAAATTTCAATTGTGGCCAGAGAGCGGTCATGGTAATTTAAGAAAGCGATCGGGGAACTCTAACAGGGAAGATCCCGACCCTAGCGAGGGAGTGCCTGTTTAACCGTCTGTCCTATGTACAAGTCTATTACTGTTTTAACGCTGCTGACGGGAATTATCGCCGTTGATGTGGTTTTTGCTCAATCCACTGTTAATCTTCCCATCACAGTTAAACGGGGAGAATCCTACGAAGGATTATTGACTAGAGCATCGCAATTAGCAGAGAAAACTATCATCAGTCGTTTTAATCAACAACAGGGTCTTAATAACTGAACTTCCCCCGTATAAATATACTAGCTATGGCTCAAAGTCTTACAGAGCCTGAGTTAAAGCAATGTAATACTAATAAACTACTGGGTACAAACTCCTGAAATCCTTACGCAGACAGGGTTTGAGGCAAAATTTTTCAA
>NZ_JASJFF010000641.1:0-1215 GCF_030065435.1 Microcystis sp. M53603_WE2 | reverse complement strand
GTCAATTACGCTAACCCCGATATGGTGGGTCATACGGGCATTTTAGACGCGGCCATGAAAGCAGTGGAAACGGTGGATCTATGCTTGGCTAAGTTGTTAAGTAGCATCAATAAATTGGGGGGAACAGTGTTAATCACTGCCGACCACGGTAACGCGGAAACGATGGTGGATGAGTCGGGTAATCCTTGGACGGCCCACACGACTAATCCCGTTCCTTTAATTTTAATTGAAGGGGAACAAAGAAAAATACCCGGCCACGGTGGCGATGTGCAGCTGCGGGATGATGGTCGTTTAGCCGATATTGCCCCCACTATCCTGGAAATTCTCTCTATTCCCGTCCCAGTAGAAATGACTGGGCGATCGCTGATTAAACCGGCCGAAGTGGAAATTAAAGCCAGTCGCACTCCCGTCCGCATCTCGCTTTAACGAGTAAAAAGTCAAGAAAGGGGAATTTTATGCTGAAAACCATCGAAGGTGTTTATCGAGATGGACAAATACACCTAACCGAGTTACCCAATGATATTAGCGATCGCTCACAAGTGCTGGTCACTTTTCTCGATCAAATCGATCCTAGTAAGCTCAGACAACTGATGGAGTATTTAGAGGTCATCGAGGGGATTCAGCAAGGTTTCGAGGAGATAAACTCCGGTAAAACCCGTCCTCTTGCCGATTTTGCCCAAGAAATGGCCGAAAAATATGGTATTTCAGGTTGAAATTACCCCAACTGCCACGGCACAGATCGAAAAAGCCTATCGCTGGTATCGAGGTTATAATGCCGAGTTTGCTGACCGTTGGTTTCGAGGATTAATGAATGCTATTGCGACTCTGCAAGAGAAACCAACTCGTTGTGCTTTAGCGCTCGAACAGACGATTTTTCTACCCAAAGAAGTCCGACAACTTTTTTATGGGAAAGGTAAAAATGTCTATCGAGTGCTTTTTACAATTAGAGATAGTACGGTTTATGTACTATATGTTCGCCATAGCGCCCAAGCACCACTAACACTTGAGGATATAGAGGATGAAGAGGACCCTAGTTGATAACTAATTCAAAGCTGACGGCTTGATAACTGCTATACTTTGTAATGGAAAATAGAGAGTAATAATCATGACAGTGGTGCTGGTAGTACAGATTATTTGGGCGCTGGCGGCGGCCTTTCTGGCGATTTTGGTGTTATTACACAGTCCCAAAGGGGATGGTATTGGCGGTATTGGCGG
>NZ_JASJFF010000306.1:0-1017 GCF_030065435.1 Microcystis sp. M53603_WE2 | reverse complement strand
TCAGTTGAACCCGGGGATGGGGATGATGAAATCTTTCATAATACAGTGAGTTCTTTTCTTCTTCCGTGAATTCTAGGTTAATCATGTTTTTAATGAGTGCCTTGCTTCTAATTATGACTCTTAAACTATATTATTGTCCTTGAGTAAAAAATGCAAGTTGTAGCCGTGCAAAGTATAGCTCAAACTTTCAGCACTATTGCAGGCCAACAATACCTTGTCTCCTTTGCCTTGGCTGGCAATACTTATAGTGGAACTCCCATCAGACAACTAGGAGTTTCAGCCGCAGGCCAGTCCGAAGTTTTTTCCTTTGATACTACAGGGTTTAGTGATGATAATATGGGCTGGGTAAATAAGACCTGGGTATTTACGGCAACTGCATCCACAACGACCTTGGAATTTTATAGTTTATCTATTGAGCCAGAAAATGCTGCTTTTGGCCTCGCACTAGATAACGTTTCCGTCATTTCTTTACTACCATCTATCACCTTAGCGGTAGCCCCAGCAAGCGTGACTGAAGACGGGACAGCTAATCTCATTTACACTTTCACTCGTACAGGTTCCACCACCAATCTTTTAACAGTTAACTACAGTATCAGTGGGACAGCAACCAATGGAATCGATTACACTTCTCTTCCCACCAGCGTCACCTTTGCTGCTGGTTCATCCACTGCTACCGTAACAGTTGACCCCACTGCTGACACAATAGTAGAAAGTAACGAAACTGTTATTTTAACCCTTGCTTCTGGGACAGGTTATACCGTAGGTACTCCCAACGCAGCCACGGGAACAATTACCAATGACGATACCAGTGTCACCTCGCAACTCTCCATCAACGACATCACCGTAGTGGAAGGTAAAGATAATAATGCCATCCTCACCGTCACAGTTGATAATCCCAATCCGCAACCAATTACCTTCAACTATACCACTGCACCCATTAACGCTACCGCCAATGTAGATTACACTAGCAAAACCGGAACTATCACCATTGCACCTAATACTTCCACCGCTACTATT
>NZ_JASJFF010000838.1:0-1133 GCF_030065435.1 Microcystis sp. M53603_WE2 | reverse complement strand
TCATTCTCCTAGTGGGATGGAAACGGAAATCGATCGCTTTTTACTAGAACGCTTTCAAGAGTTAGGATTAGAAACATGGCAAGATCAAGCGGGAAATGTCATCGGCAAAATTAGAGGACGAGATTCGACCAAAAAAATTGCTATTACTGGTCATAAAGACGAAATTGGTGCTATTATCAAAGCAATTAATCCCGATGGTACTCTGCAAATTCGCCAACTTGGGGGAGCTTTTCCTTGGATTTACGGAGAGGGAGTGGTGGATATTATCGGTGATAGGGAAACCAGATCGGGAATTCTCTCCTTTGGTTCCCGTCATATTTCCCATCAATCTCCGCAAAAAGTACAGCAGGAAAACACTCCCGTCACCTGGGAATCCGCATGGATAGAGACGAAATTGACTCCAGAAGAATTAGACGCTTGCGGGGTGCGCGTCGGTAGTCGAGTCGTGGTGGGAAAACACCGAAAACAACCCTTGCGACTAAAAGACTACATTGCCAGTTATACCCTTGATAATAAGGCTTCCGTGGCGATTCTTTTAGCATTAGCGGCCAGAGTAATTAACCCCGCGGTGGATATATATCTGGTTGCCTCAGCTAAGGAGGAGGTAGGAGCATTAGGGGCCTTATTTTTTACCGCAAATAACCGCTTAGATGCTTTAATTGCCCTAGAAATCTGTCCCCTCGCTCCTGAATATCCGATTAAGGATGGCAGCACTCCTGTTTTATTGTCTCAGGATGGTTACGGTATCTATGATGAGGAATTAAATCAAGAATTAAGAATAGCGGCCGAAAAGGCGGGAATACCGCTGCAATTAGCCATTATTAGTGGTTTTGGTAGCGATGCCTCCATCGCCATGAAATTCGGTCATATAGCTAAGGCCGCTTGCTTAGGTTTTCCCACCCAAAACACCCACGGTTATGAAATCGCCCATTTAGGAGCCATAGCTAACTGCATTAGCATATTAGAAGTTTATTGTCAACTAATTTAGCTATTTTTCAGCAATTCCAAATTCAAACGGTAGTGTAGGATACAGAATTGATTTCGCTTCTGTCCCTCAAAATAGAGTGAACGAGTTGCCCATTGGGTTTTGCAGGAATGGAAGTCCAAGATTTGAGTTTTATAGGGATGCTGAG
>NZ_JASJFF010000811.1:0-1224 GCF_030065435.1 Microcystis sp. M53603_WE2 | reverse complement strand
CCAGGGATTTTCCCCCCGACCACTCCCATATCTGGTACTTTTTGATTGACAAAAAGTCTAAAAGTCTTACCCAACAAGGTTTTTAGATTTATTCAGCTAACCCTAAGTAGTCGTGCCAAATAAATTTCCTAGTTGAGACAGTTATCAGTTATCAGTTATCAGTTATCAGTTATCAGTTATCAGTTCACTGTTTACTGTTTACTGTTTAAGGAAGAATAAAAGAAAACTCTGATCAATAATTACTCACTGGTCAAAAGGTAATCACAGCAGCAAACAGGTGTCGAGCTAGATTTCAAATAGACTGGGATTGCAGGATCCCTCAACCGTGAAAGGAGAAATTAACCGACTTTAAGCGAGGAGGAACACCAGTAGTTTACCTCCTCACCTAAACAAATACAGCTATACTATAGCTCTATCCCCATTTCTCGCAAACGAGCCGCCAGCCGTTGAGAACGCTGTCTTTCCGCTTCCAGAGCTTGCTGAGTAGCATTTAATTGCTCCTGTGCTGCAGCCGCTCGCTCCTGTGCTGCTTCTTCTGGCAAGGGGATTAAATTGCCTTCCGAGTCATAAAATCTGGCCCAGATTGCCGTTTCTCGGTCAATAGTACCCTCCCAAGTTCCCAACCAATAGCCTAAGGTTTCGCACCATAACCAGCCGCGCTCGTTTCGTTCTAAAGAATGGTAGCGTTGGTCTGCTCCTAAATGCCATCCTTGTAAAGAATTGCCATCAAAAGGATCGTAGATGAAATAATCTGGCGTGCGGAAGGTTCCCTCATAAATGGCTTTTTTTCGCACTTTATCGGTTCTTGCGGTACTAGGAGAGGTTAATTCCACGATAACGTCAGGATAACGTCCCTCTTCTTCCCAAATTACCCAACCCTGTCGCTCTCTGCTGCCATCGACATTGAGGACAGCGAAGAAATCGGGCCCGCGAAAATCGCGATTTTTCGCCTGTTCGCGGCTGAAATAAATAAACATATTGCCACCCGTGTAGAAGTCGTCTCGCTCACCGTAACCTTCCTGTAGGGAGCGAATCAGCACATTCATGGCAATGCGGTGTCGGTTGCTTTCCAAGGGTTCACCATCATCAAAAATTAAGTCTGTGGGGGGTGGGGGGGGTTCCCAGAAGTCCTCGAAATCTTCTTCTATCAGTGCCGGAGAGGTGGCAGTTTCGTCGCTTTTGGCAATCGTCATTTTTTCGGCCTCTCTAGGTGGGAGTATCCAT
>NZ_JASJFF010000605.1:0-1405 GCF_030065435.1 Microcystis sp. M53603_WE2 | reverse complement strand
TAGGCCATAATTTCGACGACAATCACCATTACCAGTGAAATAAGGGCAAAGCCTAGGATAATT
This sequence comes from Microcystis sp. M53603_WE2, assembly GCF_030065435.1. NCBI lineage: Bacteria > Bacillati > Cyanobacteriota > Cyanophyceae > Chroococcales > Microcystaceae > Microcystis > Microcystis sp. M53603_WE2. The sequence goes on along the minus strand of NZ_JASJFF010000605.1, from coordinate 1,342 downwards.
AAACCGATATTGCTGCCGGATAAAGTGGTGTGATAGAGTCCATCAATCACCAAAGCGGGGGCAAGAATATATACCGTGATTTGGGAAAGGGAATGCACTTCCACAGTGAGAATTTTTCCTGCTATCACACCGATGAGGATAATAAAACCCACTGGAACAATAGCGGAGAGGATGACAAGCATTAATCAAGTAAAAAGTAAATAGTACATAGAAAAAAACTTATCTGATTTTTTAACGGATTTCTGTTATATCTTCATATAAAGATTTGATCGCACAGTGAAAATCGATACTAGCTAGATAAATATCTGCTCCTTTGCTGTAGGGATAAAGAACCCAGAATCCTTCGTCATTGCGACGAAAACAATCCACACTGATGCGTTCTTGACTGATAAGAACGTATTCTTCTAAAGTTTCAAGGGAACGATAGTCGGCAAATTTATCACCCCGATCTCGCTTCGCGAGCGCGTTGCGAGCAAAGGCAGCCGTAGTGGGGGATAATACTTCTACAATCAAGCGCGGATAACGGATAAAATCTTCCGAGAAAGACTGATTATCTCGCGAGTCGCAAGTGACCACAAGATCGGGATAAAAATAACTATTAGCTATTTCTAGACGAACTTTCATATCTGTGGCATAGACAAGACAACCACTACCCCGCAGCCGGTTTTTTAAAAGCGTGGCTAAGTTGATAATAATCATACCATGGGCTTTACTCGCACCAGCCATGGCGTAGGTTTGACCGCGAATGTATTCGTGTTTATCCTTGGCTATTCTCTCCGTTGCTAAATAATCTTCCGGGGAAAGATAGTTATGGTCAAAGTTAGCAATCATTTGGTTAAATCACTTTTATTGTCTCTAAAATCAATTCTAACTCTCGATCGAGGAGCGGTACATTTTCAAAATTTTTCTGACAAACACCTGCAAATTTTGCCGGTTGATCGGCAAATTATTGAGCTAATTGACCGGCTCGGACAATATCTAGTAAAAAAGCCTTATCCCGCCACATAAATCACTTGTGCTGTCTCTAAAATCTCTCGTTGACGAATCCAATTATGACTCTGCTCGATCGATTTTTTCGTTAGCAAATCAACTTTCCGTCCCAATAAATTCTCTAATTCCCGTTTCATCCTCGAAAACTCCAGAAGTCCCCAAGAAACACTATCTTGAAAACTGACCAGTATATCAATATCGCTATCTGGACGAAAATCTTCCCGCAAAACCGATCCGAATAAACACATTTCAGATATCTGCCATTTCTGACAAAATTCGCTGATTATTTGCTGGGGTAGTTCTATTTTCAATTTTTTCACCTCCCTGTCACCGGTAATCAGTGATCGGTTTT
>NZ_JASJFF010001066.1:0-11527 GCF_030065435.1 Microcystis sp. M53603_WE2 | reverse complement strand
ATCAAGTTGAACTGTATCAGCAGCTAGGAATTTAATGTTATTAACCATTTATAATCTATAATCGCCATATATTAAGGAGAATAATTAACCATGACCGAAAATAGAGGCCCGATTCCCGTAGTTGTCAACGGTGCAGCCGGCAAAATGGGACGGGAAGTCATTAAAGCCGTTGCTCGTGCCGACGATATGATCTTAGTGGGTGCAGTGGATCGAAATCCAGCTTTTCGAGGTCAGGATGTGGGAGAAGTGGCCGGTTGTGAACCCCTAGAAGTGCCGATTCTCGACGATTTACAGAGTGTTTTAGTCCTGGCAACTCAGGAAAAAGTGCAGGGGGTGATGGTGGATTTTACCCATCCCGACGGTGTTTATGACAATACCCGCAGCGCGATCGCCTATGGAGTGCGTCCTGTGGTGGGAACTACGGGATTATCGACGGTACAACTGCAAGATTTAGCCGAATTTGCCGAATAAGCCAGCACCGGCTGTTTAGTTATCCCGAATTTTTCCATTGGCATGGTTTTACTACAACAAGCTGCTATACAAGCATCCCGCTATTTTGATCATCTGGAAATTATCGAACTGCATCACAATCAAAAAGCAGACGCACCCAGTGGAACGGCGCTCAAAACCGCCGAATTACTGGCAGAATTAGGTAAAACCTTTAATCCTGCCCAAGTTTCCGAAAAAGAAACTATCCCCGGCGCTAGAGGCGGTTTAACTGCTGAGAACATCCGTATTCATAGCGTGCGTTTACCCGGTTTAATTGCCCACCAAGAAGTCATTTTCGGTTCCCCCGGGGAAATCTATACCCTTCGTCATGATACCAGCGATCGCTCCTGTTATATGCCGGGGGTTCTCCTCTCTATCCGCAAAGTTACTCAGCTGCAATCCCTCGTTTACGGTTTAGAAAAAATCCTCTAAATCAAGATAGGTAGTGATTTTATGGTAGTGGTAATAGCTCAAACCTTTGCTAATTGGGCATTGTCGTCATCAATAAAGTACCAAACAGTTCGGCACCCCCCTGATCAAGGTTAGGGGGGATCGAAGGCACAATCTATCTTCTATTTAATTAGAACCACTTACTTAAACTCAATGGTAAAATAAGCCCATGAGCGCTTTTCCTACCCCAGAACTCGATAAAATCCTCAAAGAAAAAGATATTCAAAGAGAACAGCAAAGACAAACCCTGCTGGCGAAAACTCAACAATGGCTTCATGAAAATGCTGTAAAATACGGAATTAATCGAGCTTATATCTTTGGCTCCGTGACTCGTCCCTATAAATTTCACCCCGGTTCTGATGTGGATATTGCCGTCGAAAATATCAATCCCGCACTGCACTTTGAGGCTATTAGTATTCTGTCCTATTATCTGGGGAGAGAGGTGGATATTATTCTGCTGAAAAACTGTCATTTTGCCCACCGAATTCGGGAAGAAGGAATTTTATGGACAACCGACAACTAATCCTGTTGAAAGCTGATATAAATGCTCAATTACAGTTAATCAAAGCGATCGATGGTAAACTAGCTGTTAGAGCCGAAGGTGTTAATCCCGATGATGTCATTCGCCTGGAAAGCATTGCCTATCAAATCCATAATTTATACAGTGCCACTGAGGATTTACTTAAAATAGTGGCTACCTGTTTTGAAAATCATATTGCCGATACTCGGCAATGGCATACAGCCTTATTAAACAGAATGACTGTCCCTATCCCCGGAATTCGTCCTGCTTTTATTTCTTCAGAAACCGCCGCTTTGTTAAATAGTTTGCGAGGATTTCGGCACTTTTTTCGTCATGCCTACGGCACAAATATTGATTATGAGCAATTGAAAGTTAATTTAGACAGGGCAAGAAAAATCTACAGAAACTTAGAAAAAGATATTCAAATTTTCTTTGAACAATGGGCAGAAAGTTAAGCTAAATCCTCGATATTATAATGATTATGTCGGTTAATAATCCCTATCTTGAATACTGGCAAAAACGCCAAAAAGAACAGCAGGAATATAATCAAAAATTAGCTCAAGAGGCAAGGAAAAATCTTCCGCCAGTTATTGATTATTTAAAAGAAAATTTCCCAATTACAAAAATTATCCTGTTTGGTTCTCTAGTTAAAGGTAAATTTCAGGAAACTTCTGATATTGATCTAGCAGTGGCTGGCATACCCCCAGAAAGTTTTTTTCAAGCTTTAGGAAAAGTTAATTTAATTAGCGCTCGCTGGATTGATTTAAAGCCTATAGAAGACTTAGAACCTCATTTTCTTAAAAGAGTTTTGCAAACAGGAGAATGTCTTTATGCGTCCGATGAGTGCCAGTGAATTACAAGAAATCGCCCTTGATATTGCCACTGAAGTTAATAGATTAAATCGGCTAGAAAGCCAAATGCGTTTAGTTCAAGCGGAAATGCTAACCAACCCGGCACTAGCCCATATTTGTGCCGAAAGTTTAGCCCTAAAACTCCATAACTTCTATACAGGATGTGAACGAATTTTTCAAATTATCGCTTCTGAGTTAAATGGTGGCTTACCATCTAGTTATGACTGGCATAGAAGGCTATTAAATCGTATGAGCAAACCTCAAGATTATCGTCCTGCTGTATTACGAGAAGATACCGTGCATAAACTTAATGAATACCTAAGCTTTCGGCACGTTGTTCGCAATATCTACGGTTTTGAATTGGAAAAACAAAAACTAGAAAATCTGGTTAATAACTATTATAATACATGGCTACAAGTCCAAGAAGATATTAATAGTTTTATCCTTTGGTTAAAAACCACAGCAGACAGTCTTAATTAAACCTCAAAGACAAGATTGCTTGTTGAGATGGGGAAAGAGGCAACACCCCCCCAACCCTACCCGACGTCGGGGGGAGATTTAGCTAATCTAAGGATAGGCGGTTAAAATGCGTCTTAGCCTATTCTTGAGCCGTCAACTTCATTTCACAGTGGTTATTCTGACTTGAGAAAGTTATTAACTTACTTCCGATGATTGCTGTACTTTCTGGCCTATTTTCGGTTCCGTCCCTGCCAACAATCTTTTAATATTACCCTGATGACGAACAATCACATAGATTCCCCCCATCAAACTAAATAAAATATAGGGGAGAGGTTGACCTAAAATAACCATTAAAATATTCACCACCAGCGCCCCGATAATCGAACCTAAAGAAACAATCCGGAAAAGTGCCAGAATAACTAAAAAACTCGCCAAAGTTCCGCAAGCCACTAGGGGATTCATCACCAATAAAACCCCTAAACTGGTGGCGACGGATTTACCACCGCTAAAATTCAAGAAAATCGATTTACTATGACCGATGATTGCCCCCAATGCTGCCCCGATAATTAACCAATAATACCAACTTTCTGGGAGAGGATTGACATCCATAAAATATAGTCCTCGTACCAGGGCCACCGCCGCCATTCCTTTTAACATATCAATTAATAACACCATCGCCCCGGCAGATTTTCCCAGAGTTCTTAGCACATTGGTGGCCCCAGTGGAACCGGAACCATAGTCACGAATATCGATACCTTTGCTGTATTTACCGATTAAATAACCCGTGGGAATCGAACCGAGCAGATAGGATAAAAGTAAGATAGTAAGACTGATAAGAATCGGAATAAGCATAAATTAACCCCAATTTTTAGCAAGAGCGAGCGCCGTCATCAGTGTATCAGCCCGAAGACAAAAAACCACTCACAGGGAACCATAGACGGGAATTGCCGCCCCGCGCAAGTCTTTCGCCCCTTCCCCTGCCAGAAAACAGATCACCTCGGCTAGAGATTGGGGACTTACCCAGTCCTTGGCATTTGCCTCTCCCATCGCTTCCCGGTTGCCCGGAGTATCGATAATACTGGGCAAAACCACGTTAGCGGTAATATTAGTCTGTTTGGTTTCTTCTGCGATCGCTTGAGTTAAAGCCACTACCGCCGCTTTCGAGGCACAATAGGCGGCCAAATTTGCCCCCGGTTGTACGGCACCACGAGAACCGATAGTGACGATACGACCATAATTATGAAGTTTCATCGAGCGTAAACAGTGTTTACACAGTAAAAAAGTGCTATGGAGGTTTAAATCGAACATTTTTAGCCAATCTTCATAGCTAAACTCCTCCGTCGCCCCCATGGTAAAACCCCCGACTAGATGAATTAAGACATCGACCCGACCGAGATCATCAATTAATCTAGCCACGGCAGTTTCTTGGGTTAAATCCACCCTGACAAAGCGAATACGCTCAAATTCCGCCGCACTCAGCCGAGATTTCAGACGACCTACCTCCCTTTCCTCCCGATAGGTCATGGTTAGATGACCGCCATGGTGTAAAACCGCCGGAGTGACTCCTAAACCCAGTCCTCCCGTACCGCCGGTCAGCAATACCCGTTTATCTTTCATATTGATTGATATATAATCGATCGCTCCAATTATAGATGATTTAACCGGGCAATTAGGCAATATTACAGCCTTTCTCGCCGGACTAGGATTCCTTCATCGCTTGTTTTTTCTCCGCCTTGAGGTCGCGACTGCTGGCGGCGGCAATTTCCGCATCCATCAGGGTGCGTCCGGTGGCCGCCAGATAGACATCATCGAGACTAGGACGGGATTGGGCCATGCTGAACACGGGTAATCCCGATTCGGCTAGGGTTTGCTCAATTTTGCTTAAAGGATTGCTATTGGCCGTGACGATGAGATTCAGGGAGTTACCCTGGACGGTATTGACGATCACTTCCTCGACAAAAGGCAGACGGGATAATAACTCTTTCGCTTTTAGGGCTTCTTCCTCTGGGGAAAATTCTCGCACTTTTAGGGTAATGCGATCGCCGCCCAGTTGCTCCTTCAGTTGTGAGGGGGTACCGCGAGCGATGACGATACCATTGTCGATAATTGCCAAGTTATCGGCCAAGGCGTCAATTTCTTCGAGATAATGGCTGGTAATTAATACACTGGTTCCGGCCGCCCGCAATTGTCGCAGAAAATCCCAGACAATCAAACGACTTTCGATATCGAGTCCCACAGTCGGTTCATCCAGCACCAAAACTTCCGGCTGATGCAGTAATCCCGCCGCTAAATCCAGCCGTTTTTTGATGCCGCCGGAATAGGTTCCTGTTTTTTTGTCGGCGTATTCCTCTAATCCTAAAAGATTTATTAATTCTTTGATGCGCTCTCTTGACTTTTGAGGGGGAATGTGATAGAGAGCCGCTTGTAGTTGCAACAGTTCCCGGCCGGTGAGCATTTTATCGAGGGCGACTTCTTGGGCAACGTAACCCAGGCGTTTACGGGCGGATTTGGGGTTATTCAGGGCATCGACACCCCCCACCTCGATTTTGCCGCCATCGGGTTTAGCAAGGGTACAAAGACAGCGAATCGTGGTGGTTTTCCCCGCACCATTGGGACCGAGTAAACCGAAGATTTCTCCCGCTGCCACGGTAAAGGAGATATCTTTAACCGCTGCTGTCTGACCGTAGGATTTTTTTAACTTTTTGATCGCCACCGCAAGGGTCATAAGCTGATTTTCGCCGACTTGAGCGAGACAATTTTTTTGTTAACTTTCTTGGTCTATTTTAACCCACATTCCCCACTGCAAAATCTAGTACAGCTTTGTTTATAGCGTTTTTCAGTCTGCTGAGGTACAAAAGTGATGGGTTTTAGGCACTCATGCAAGAGGCAGAAGGCAAAAGGGAAGAAAAATAGGTGTACCTCACTAGCTTAGGAAACGCTATATCTTTTTTGATCAAGATAAACTTTGACGGGATTTGGCCTCATCCCCAGAGGACCCGCTGCTGTTCCAGCGTTGCCTGTTCCTTGATCCACCTCGACCCCTTTAGATGCTCGGGCAACTTATTGGGACAGCATTGTTCACGTTAACTTAAATTAACTTTGTTGGCAAAAGTGAATCGGAACAAGGGTTTTTCGCTAGAATGATAATGATTATCGTTCTAATTAAGGAGAGAAATCATGGTTCTACAGGTCTCTGGGGTAGGATTAGTTTGTGCTGGGAATAAAATCGGCGAAAAAAGCCCTAAATATCCATTTATCGCTGTTAGCTTCATTTTATCGCTTTCTTTCGCCCTGGTAACGGTGGCTAAGGCTGAAGAGCCTGCCATTGGTCAGAGTTTGCCCGAATTTTATATCGGGGTGGATAATCAAATCACCTTAACTCGGGGCATCTATGCGGGATTAGCCAATCCTAACTATAACCGGTTAACTCTTCTGGTTGCTCACCGAGAGGGAACCCCTCATTTTCACGGTATCGGCACTTACAGTTATTCCGGACCGTCTAGTAATCCAGTAGTTAATCCTACTAACAGCAATAATCGCATTCCTGAGACTTCTACAGGATTGCCTCCTCTCTCCTTAATTGCGGGAAAAGGAATTTTTCAGAATAGTTTTGTTAGTGCTGCCACTGGGGAGGAATATAGCAATCTACTGATGCAATCAGTGGCAACTATTAATAATTCCTCTGACTTGGGAGAACAAGCTCTTTTTAACAGTTCTGGGGGACGGTGGAATCGGTCTTTAGGTAATGCCAACCTATCCTTACAACTGTTAGAGATTAGTGATGGATTAACAGTAGCTAACTCTTTAGGACAGACAATTTTAGCTAATGCTGGCGATATCTATGCGATCGGGACTGGTGATAACTTCTCCTTTTTACCGAAGTTTCTTGCCTCTCGACCAGGAAAATATTCAGCCAGTTTTAAGCTGGTAGATCTTAGCCTTTCTTGGGGAGAGTCAGGAATTTTTAACCTAGATTTTCAAACAGTTCCCGAACCATCAACTCTGATCGCCTTAATACTGTTCGGGTCAATTGTATTAACTCGATCGAGTAGTAAAAACTAAAACCAATCGGTTTTGGAGAGAGCAAAATTATCCCCAAAACCGCTCCAGATCGACATCGGCTTTGTTGAAATGGAAAACAGGAATTATTCCCTAAAAAACTGGCAACTTTTTTGACTATAATAACGACAAGATTATCAGTATAGTTTTAAACTATCCTAGGATAAGCCCTATCTCGATCGCAATATATATTTATGAAATTTAGTGAAATTGCCCAAAAATTAAGTCCTTTAGTACAATCCCAGAGTTTGACCGCCTATCCCGACAGAAATCCCCAAATTAAAGCCATAACTCCCATCGAAACCGCCCTAGTCGATACCATTAGCTATATCGAAGGGGGAAAATTTGCTGCCTTTGTCGCCAAAACTGACGCTACTGCCCTAATTCTGCCCCTGGATACCAATTTACAACAACAGGCCGACGAACGCGGCATCGCTTGGTTAGCTAGTGCCAATCCCCGACTTTTATTCGCCCACGCCATCAAATTATTCTATCAACCCTTTCAGCCCCAACCCTACATTCACGCCACCGCCGTGGTGCATCCATCGGCTAAAATCGGCCATAAAGTCGCCATCGGGGCCCATGCCGTGGTAGAAGCCAATGTCACCCTCGGTGATGGGGTGTGCATTCATCCTAACGCCGTTATTTACCCCGGAGTGCATATTGGTGATCGCACAATTCTCCACGCTAACTGTACCATCCATGAACGGGTACAAATCGGCAATGATTGCGTTATCCACAGTGGCGCCGTTATCGGTGCTGAGGGCTTCGGTTTTGTGCCGGTTACCGAAGGCTGGTTTAAGATGGAACAATCCGGTATCGTGGTCTTAGAAGATGGGGTAGAAATTGGCTGTAATAGCACCGTTGATCGCCCGGCAGTGGGAGAAACCCGCATCGGTAGCCAGACTAAGATCGATAATCTCGTCCATATTGCCCATAATTGCCAAATTGGCCAAGCTTGCGCCCTTGCAGGACAGGTAGGCATGGCAGGAGGCGTAAAAGTGGGCAATCGTGTTATTTTAGCGGGACAGGTGGGCATTGCCAATCAAGCGGCGATCGGGGACGGTGCGATCGCAACCGCCCAAACCGGCATTCACAACGATATCGGGGCAGGAGAAGTGGTTTCTGGTTCTCCCGCTATGCCGCATAAACTATTCCTCAAGGTAGCAGCCGCTTACAAGCGTTTACCCGAAATCTATCAAGCGGTTAAGCAGTTGAAAAAATAGCCCTATTCAGGAGACAGGAGACAGGAGACAGGAGACAGGAGATTATTTTTATTTATTCTCCCTTCTCCCCACACCCCACACCCCACACCCCACACCCCACTGATAACTGATAACTGATAACTGATAACTGATAACTGAATCAAAGTGACTCGCAAAAGCAAGGGCGCTATCGCCGCAGGACATCCAAAAACTGCCGAAGCTGGACAATTAATCTTAGAAATGGGCGGAAATGCCTTCGATGCGATAGTTGGCTCGATTTTAGCGGCTTTCGTGGTCGAATTCACCCTCGCTTCGGCGGGGGGCGGCGGTTTTTTACTAGCACATACCAAAGAAAAAGTCAATACCCTTTTTGATTTTTTTTGTCAAACTCCCAAATATAAAAAACCCTTGACAAATATCGACTTTTACCCAGTGGCGATCAATTTTGGTGGTGCTAGTCAAGATTTTCACATTGGCCGAGGTGCGATCGCAACGACCGGAGCGTTACGGGGATTGGAAACAGTGCAGAAAAAACTGGGAAAATTGCCCTTTGCCGTGGTAGCGGAACCAGCGATCGAATATGCTCGACAAGGCTACATTTTGAGCCAATATAACGGCTTTTGCCTGGGTTTACTATCTTCGATTCTGCTCAAAGATAGAGAGGGTTTAAAAGTCTATGCCCCGCAAGGAAAACTCCTCCAAGCTGGCGATCGCTGTGTGATGAGGGATTTTGCCAACAGCTTAGAGGAATTAAGCAAAAAAGGCGTAAAAGACTTTTATGAGGGAGAAATCGCCCACCAAATTGCCAAGGATATGCAGGAGGGTGGTTATCTCACCCTAGAGGATTTAAATCATTACCAAGTCCTTGAGAGAAAACCCCTAAAAACCCAATATCGGGGTTACGAAATACTGACTAATCCGCCTCCTAGTTCTGGGGGAATTCTCCTAGCTTTTGCCCTAAAATTACTAGAAGCAGTTAATTTATCGGCTTTAGAGCATCTAGGAGCCAAACATCTGCAAATTTTAACGGAGGTGATGGCCTTAACCAATCAAGCGCGCGCCCAAGGCTACGATAATTTTATCCATCAGGAGGGAATCGAAGAGCAATTCCTCTCGTCGGAATTTTTAGGCAAATATCCCAATAAATGGGGCAGTACCACCCATATTAGTGTTATCGATGGGGAAGGTAATGCCGCCAGTGCCACCTTTTCCAACGGGGAAGGATCGGCTTATACCGTGCCGGGGACGGGAATTATGCTCAATAATATGATCGGGGAAGCGGACTTAAATCCCTTTGGTTTTCACAATTGGCCGGTTGATCGTCGTTTATCCTCAATGATGTCCCCGACGATGATTTTAGAGGAAGGAAAGCCGCGATTTGTTCTCGGTTCTGGGGGTTCCAATCGCATTCGCACCGCTATTTTGCAGGTTATTAGCAATTTAATCGATTTTCGGCAATCTTTAGCCGATGCGATCGCTGCCTCGCGCATACATTGGGAAAATCAACAATTAGGAATTGAACCTTTAGAAGATCGGGAAAATATGCTCAAAAATCTGGTTTTACCCGCAAATACTCAAGTATCCCGGTGGCAAGAACAAAATATGTTTTTTGGGGGTGTGCATGGGGTGGCAGTGAATGATCGGGGGGAATTAACCGCTACGGGCGATCCGCGTCGGGATGGAGTAGGATTAGTGATTAGGGATTTTTAGGTAATGGGTACAACTTGCAGGCGTAACCCAAGTGCTTGCAAAACCTTAAGAACTGTAGCAAACTCACCGATTACCCTGATTCGACAAAGATTTATAGAGACTCTCCCGTCCCAAACCCGTCTCACGAGCAATACGAGTCAAGCTCCCGTGTTACTATCGGTAATTAGTAATCGGCAAACATAGTGGTGTGAGCTTATTTACTTCTTATCGTTTACTGTTTACTTTCGAGATACTCATGTTGCTCTTGCGTTATGGTATTACCGTGAGTGCGGTGCTTGGGTTGATTTTCTTGGCTGAATCCTCGGTTAAGGCACAAACTCAGTCCGCTGCCGATTTATTGAAGAAACCCCGACCTACTGCCAATCCAGTGTCTCAATTACCCGGTCCATCGGCGGCACCGGCAACCACGGAAGCGGATCCCAAAGCCCCTAATTATCTTAATCCTAGTGGCAATCCCCTAATTTTTCCCACCAAACCAGATGAGGTGAATATTAGGGTAGTACAACCGATCACCTTAAATCAAGCGATCGAATTAGCTTTAAAAAATAATCAGACCTTACAGACAGCCCGGGTCGATTTAGAAATCGCTCGCGCCCAATTAAAGGAACAACAGGCGGCCTTATTACCCACGGCCGAAGCGGAAACCAGTCTCACTCAAGATCAATCGGCAGCTGACCAAAGACAGAATAATTTGGCTCGTCAACAGGGAATCCCAGCAGTTAGACCCGAAGATAGTACCAACTTTCAGGGTCGTGTTAGCATCGTCTATGGGGTTTATACAGGGGGTGAACGGACAGCCCAGATCAAAAGGGCCGAAAAAGTGATCCGGCAACGGGAATTAGAGGTGGAACGAGTCTCGGAACAAACTCGTTTTGATGCCACCGATGCCTATTATGAATTGCAGAGGGGTGATGCTCAGGTAGCGATCTCCCAAGCTGCGATCGAAGATGCTAGTCAAAGTTTACGGGATGCTCAATTATTGGAACAAGCGGGACTAGGAACCCGATTTGCTGTCCTACAGGCGGAAGTTGACCTCGCTAACGCTAACCAAGACTTAACCCGGGCGATTTCTACCCAGCGTATTTCCCGACGGCGACTGGCACAGATATTGAGTGTCGGTCAGCACATCGAGTTAACCGCTGCCGATGAGATTCGCGAGGCGGGAACTTGGGGCTTAAGTCTTGATGATAGTATCGTTTTGGCCTACAAAAATCGCGCGGAATTAGAACAACAACTCTTACAACGGGAAATTAGCGCAGAAGACCGCTCGATCGCCATTTCGGCGGTGATTCCCCAAGTGGACCTTCTGGGCGAGTATAATGTCCTCAACGATCTCAGTGATGAAGCTGGTTTTGGCGATGGTTTTAGCGTCGGTGGTCGGATTCGTTGGACTTTCTTTGATGGTGGTCGTGCTTTTGCTCGCGCTCGTCAAGCGGAAAGAAATATCGATCGCGCCGATACGGAATTCTCCCTCCGTCGCAATGAAATTCGCCTTCAGGTGGAGGAATCTTACTATAATTTGATTTCTAACCAAGAAAACATTAAAACTTCGCAAAAAAGCATTGAATCCGCCACGGAAAGTCTGCGATTAGCCCGTTTACGGTTTCAGGCGGGTGTGGGAACCCAAACGGATGTGATCAACTCCCAACGGGATTTAACCGATGCCAGAAGCCGTTATCTACAGGCGATCGTCGATTACAATAGATCCTTGAATAGTCTCCAGCGAGCGATTAGTAATTTACCGGATAATCGTTTGTTTGAAGTGCGTTAATTGTGGGATTTAT
>NZ_JASJFF010000793.1:0-1993 GCF_030065435.1 Microcystis sp. M53603_WE2 | reverse complement strand
GTTTGTTTATCCCCCACCGTTACCAGTCGAAAAGGTTCCTCGACGCTCAAACTTTCTGTGTGTTTTATATCAGTTACCGTCACCGGAAATCTTCCTACTAAAGGAATAATTCTGGCTAATTCGTCCTCATCCTGTAAACGATGGACGGGCAGCAGGGGAGCGCTACGGGTGGGAGTAACGGTAAAATCTTGTAGTAAAGACTCGATCGCCTGTCTAGCCGAGTCAGAATGGGCAAATTTCAACCCTTTAGCGATTAATTTCGCTCTTTCGGCTAAATCTCGCTTTTGTTTGCCCCGTTTCCAACACTGGTAAGCGATCGCATCTCCAGGATGACGAGTAAATTCACTGGGAATCTGGGATAAACGGGAAAAATCTTGGATAGCTTTGGCGATATCGTGTGCTTCAGCCACCTCAATCCTTTTTTCTGCCGCTAATTTCGCTGCCCCCAATCTTTGTTCTTGGTTGAGAATCCGTAATTCGTATAGCACATCACTACGCGGCCCGATGTAGTAACTTAACAAATCTTCAGCTGCCCCCGCTTTGATTAAACTCTCAAAAACTTGGGCAGCGACAATAATTAAATTTTGTTGGGCATTTTGAAAACCGGTTTGTTCAAAAATTAACTGGGAATCGTAGCCAGCTTTTTGCAGTTTTTGACATTTTTGCCCCCAATTCACCCAATTTCCTTCCTTATGAAGCAGCGAGCGCATTAATTCGGTCGCTTCCGTTTCGCTGATTCGATCATCTGTACTGCGAGGCTGTTCTGTCATAGACAACTTGATCAAGCTACAATAACTAAAATTTATCTAATCCCTCAAAAATCTTCAATAGCAATTAAGGTTAACAGGATAGACTAGATAGTAACAGGATAGCTGACAATCACCCCCTTCGTACCTGTTAGGGCAAGTTTATCTTCAATGTCTAGATTAAGAGTTAATGGAAGCATTCCCCCCTCGTCCACAACTAACCCCGGTCAAAGGACGATGAAAACCAAGCGTCACCCCAAAGATAGTGCCTTGGGTTTAGTCTCTACCCTCAGCTTTCCGGCGATCGTCGGGACGGCGGATATGATGCTAAAATCGGCAGAAGTTACCCTCGTGGGTTACGAAAAAATTGGCGGTGGTCACTGTACGGCGATCGTGCGTGGTAATATTGCCGATGTGCGGTTAGCAGTGGAAGAAGGGGCAAAAACCGCCGCACAGTTCGGACAATTGGTATCTAAATCGGTTATTCCCCGACCGATGCCCAATTTAGAGGTAATTTTCCCAATTGGTAGCCGTTTAGCCGAAATTGCCCAAAGTCAAAGGGGTTTCAGCAAACTGAGCAATATGTCGATCGGTCTCTTGGAAACCCGCGGTTTTCCTGCTATGGTGGGGGCAGCCGATGCCATGTTAAAATCGGCCGATGTGCAGTTAGCTTCCTACGAAACGATTGGGGATGGTTTGTGTACGGCCATTATCCGGGGTTCCGTCGCTAATGTGGCCGTAGCCATTGATGCGGGAATGCGGGAAGCAGAGAAAATCGGTGAACTGCACGCGGTGATGATTATTCCCCGTTTATTGGAAGATTTAGAACATACTCTACCGGTGGCCAGATACTGGTTAGAAACCCCCGAACCTTTACCGATGTTGTTACCCAATACTGTCCGGGAAAAACAACGGGAATTGGTCGCTTTACCGGAATTGGAAAAAACCAAAATACCGATTCGTCGCCAAGAAATGCAGGAAAAAGTGTTAGAAGAAGTGATTCCCGTGGAAGTTATCATCGATGAGGACAGTTATTAATTTTTATTTTCAACTTTGCTCCTGTGCTGCTAAAAGTACAGGAGCAAAAGGTTGAATTAGGGTTTGCGGCAAAAAGTTTGTTGGTGGGTGTGGATTTCCCAGTAAAAAATCTTTACAGAGTCCCCCGACAATTAAACGAATCGAATAATGATAAATTTTTGTCAAGGGGTGTGGTCAGATCGAATAATCGTCGCTAGAATTGGCCTAAT
>NZ_JASJFF010000266.1:0-3861 GCF_030065435.1 Microcystis sp. M53603_WE2 | reverse complement strand
TGATTGACTCTGCCCGTTCGGGGCAGTAGGAAACCATCCGCAAGTCAATAGAGGGAGAGGATGTCCTTAAAAGCCAAGGCTTTGAGTAATATCAAAGATATGCTGACAAAGGACGGGTAACTAGGAAGTCTAAGCAACAATCAACGGTCATATACGCCCTAAAACCAACAATCTTGTCTGGTGGGGATACAGCCAAGAGGGTTGAATAGACAAGGAAATAATAATTCCCATTATTATTCTACTAATGACAGTAGCCTAGTTACTCAGGAGCCGGATACGGCGAAAGTCGTAAGTCCGGTTTTGAAGCAGGGGGTGGGAAGGCGACTTCCTGCTCTACTGTAACGGGTGTAGGGTGTGGGGTGTGGTGTGTGGGGAGATGGGGAGAATAAATAAAAATAGTCTCCTCAATCCTGTCTCCTCAATCCTGAATGAAGATTGTTGATTTTTGCAGGAGGTCTAATCAAGGAACCGAGGTTATTTGGTAAGCTAAAACGGTAATCTTGACCCCCGAATGCCCGTGCTGATCAGTGTTGTCATCCCTACCTACAATCGCCAAGCAATTTTAAAAAAATGTTTACTAGCCCTAGAAAATCAGCGTTTAACCGATAATAAGGTGGAAAACTACGAAATAGTCCTTGTCGATGATGGCTCTACCGATGCGACGATCGCTTGGCTAGAAAGTCACAAAGGCAATTTACCCCATCTGCAACTGTGGCAACAGGATCACGGCGGACCGGCGCTCGCTAGGAATCTGGGGGTAGAAAAAGCTCGTGGTGATACGATTATTTTTATCGATAGCGATCTGGTAGTGACAGAAAATTTTCTCCAAGCCCATGCCGACGCTTTAACCGCCGGGGCAGCAAGTCTCGGCAGCGATCGCTTATTTACCTACGGCAGTGTCATTAATACCTGTAACTTCGAGCATCCCACCAGTGAACCCTATAAAATCACCGATTTCTCCGCCGCCTATTTTGCCACGGGCAACGTGGCGATCGCTAAAAAATGGTTATTAGCGGCGGGATTATTTGATACCCAGTTTCAACTCTACGGTTGGGAAGATTTGGAATTAGGGGTGAGATTGAAGCAATTAGGACTAAAATTAATTAAATGTCCTGAAGCCGTCGGTTATCATTGGCATCCCCCCTTTAATCTCGCTCAAATTCCCAATCTCATCGATAAGGAAATTCAACGAGGACGAATGGGAGTGCTTTTTTATCAAAAACATCCCACCTGGGAAGTGCGGATGATGATTCAAATGACTTGGATTCATCGACTGTTGTGGGGTTTACTTTCCCTAGGGGGAACCCTGAATGAACGCAGCCTCTCCCCTCTGTTACAATGGTTGATCGATCGAGGTAAACCGCAATTAGCCCTAGAAATTGCCCGCATTTTTCTCAATTGGTACAATGTGCGCGGCGTTTATCAAGCTTATCGGGAAATGCAGCTTCAGTGAAATGTCTTGGCGAACACCGATGAAAGCGTTTCTCACAAAGACGAGGTGTCACTAACCCCGCCCTAAAACCAGAGACTTTGTACCTCACCATCGAGATAACTGCCCTAAGGGTGAACATTTGCCGATAAAAAACTGAATATTTGCTTTCTTTTTCTGATAATTGCTGCCACAATCAAAAGCAATCAGCATAAAGAGCGGCGGAAAACACTGACCACATTTGCCCCTTGTGAATTATCCTCTGAGATTGGGCATATTATAAAGTAAATTTTCCTAGAGGAGGAATCCCATAATGAATATCTTCGATATTTTAATCGGTTTTGTCGGTGGAGGTGCGATCGGGGGTGGGGCTTTATATGCCCTGCAAGAGGGAAAAATCAGGGAAGAACGGCAAAAATATGCGAAAATTCGGGCGGATTTAGGTAAAGCCGAAGAGGAGTTAAAAGACAGCAAAGGACAGTTAAAACCACTCGCTCTCTCCGAAGAACGGATTCGCAATATCGAAGCCACCTATAGAGAAGAAGTGGCTAAATTGCAAAAAGAGTTAGAAGATAGCCAAGGACGTTTGCAAGAGATAGCCAGCGCAACTCCCGCTCAAGCAGTGGAAGTCGCCGATAAAACCCAAATTCAGCAACTTGAACAGGAATACGAGGCTAAAATCGAGGAATTGCGCCAAAGCTACCAAAGTCAAATACAAGAGATTATAGACGGGAAGCAAGGGGAAATAGAGGCTCTGCGTCAAAGTCAACAGGCGCAGATTCTAGAATTAGAAAAGGGCTATCAGTGGCAAATTCAACAACTAGAACAGAGTTATCAAAGCCAACTGTTAGGACTAGAAAATGCCCGCCAAGCAGTAGTGGATGATCGAACCACTGAAATCGTCGAACCCTGGGATGATTTTCCCGATAGCCCCAGGGACGAAGAAATAAATCCTTTTGATGGTTTTATCACCGAAGAAACCCTAGTATTGGAACCAGAATTTGCCCCTGAAACGCCCCTAGAAACGCCTGGTTCCGAATCAGAATTCAGCAGTGAGATGAATCCTTTTGATGGTTTTATCACCGAAGAAACCCTAGTATTGGAACCAGAATTTGCCCCCGAAATGCCCCTAGAAACCTCCGTTTTCGAGGAGACATTTGACGGTTTAAACAGCCCAGAAGAAACCTTAGTTTCTCCAGAAATGACTGAGAGCGAAGATTTTCCCGTCATGGCAGAACCAGCAATCTCTGACTGGGAGATGTCCGCTGCTGAGATAGAATTTCTCAACAGTTTAACATTAGAGGAAGAAACGAGAACTATCGGTAGCCTAGAAGAATTATCGGGTAATTACGGTCAGATTCAAGAAACCGTTAGCAGTGACCCCAGTTTCTCTGATTTATTAGCCCCCGACACCGAAAAATTCGCTGATAACCAAAATTTTCTAGATGACTTATTTGCTGATACCGCTGACAGCAATAACCCCGAATTATTCGATTATTTTGCGGAAGAAACCCCCACAGTTGCATCTAACCGCCAAAAAGTTGCTTCTGTTGCGAGTGACCAAGAAGAACTAGATTTCTTCAGTATGTTGGATAATGAAGAAATGGCTAATCTAGAATCCTTACCTTCTGACGAAGAACTGCCCCTTGATGATCTATTTAGCGATGATTTATTCTCGGATGGGGACAATAGCAAAACCACGAGGCTAGAATCTCATCAGTAGGCAGATTGCCCGCCATCAAGGCAGAAGACAGAATTTCTTCCCCACCCGATTTCTGGCTTCTGACTTTCTTAACTGCGCCACCAGATGGGCGTTTTCCCCCTGTCCCCCGATTCCCTTACCATAACGTGGAAAAAAAATCTACATCAAAAGTAGTGGACATTCATAAAAAAAACAAATATGATGTGGGAGGGTACGTTGTACCCTTTTGACTGTACCTAGCCTTTTAAGGAGATTTTCCCGTGAAACTCACTATCAAAACCCTTGTTTTGTCCACTGCCACTTTCGGCTTAATGTGGGGTTAACCACAGAAACCAAAAACCTACCTAAAGCTTTTTAAAGTTACTCATTTCTGTAGCTATACAACTAAAATAAGTAACTTTGGCCACCGATAGATTTTAAGAACGTTATCAGGTATAATCAAGAGATGAAGCTAGTTGAACGTCATATTATCAGTCAAAACCATCCCTTATGGTCAGAAATAGACCATTATGCCTTCTTGTCAAAAAATTTGTTCAATCTAGCTAACGCTCTTCTGGAACTTTCGGAAATCCCCGACGGAATCCAGATTCTGAAACCCTTGGTTGACAAGTGATCGCTAACTTTTTTTCTAATAAAAACTCAAATTTCGGGTTTCTGTTAGTTAGCGATAGCTTGAAGGCTTACCCCATAAGAGAGCTAGAGTTTAGAGACTGTAAGACTTTTGCCAGAC
>NZ_JASJFF010001076.1:0-3267 GCF_030065435.1 Microcystis sp. M53603_WE2 | reverse complement strand
GGAATCGGGCTTCTGAAATGGGGCGAAAGTCTGTGGACTCTGTGTAAGACAGTACATGGTTTTTTAACTGTGGTATGCGACGGTGGTGGAAGCAGAAACTTAAATCGTGAGGTTTAGGAATCGCCGCACTTTTAGGGCGGCGAGGATGTCAAAAAATAATTATCGCTAATATCTGTCCCCCGCTCTTGTCCTGATCAGGCAAACCAGGGGGATTTTTAGCATAAATAGGGAAAAGTAGCAGAAATCTTAATAAAAAGTAAAAATGCTGCAAATGTAACAGATTTTAACCAGAGAGTTGACCTATCCTTAAGGGAAAGATAAAAGCGATGTCTGTGGTTTTTTTAAGATAACTCTCAATTAGGCCTAGGTGTAGTGTACCGATGGTAGGCTAAACTATGGAACGATTATCGTGACTTGAGTTGGGAGTTATATTTAATGTACAGTCCGAGTACACTAGCGGGAAACCGTTTATTTGTTTACGAAGTGGCGGGTCTCAATCAAAACGACAATACTGACAGCTTGGATTATTCAATCCGTCAGAGTGGAAGCGTGTTTTTCACGGTTCCCTACAGTCGCATGAATCAAGAAATGCGTCGGATTACCCGTTTAGGTGGTCGTATCGTCAGCATCAAACCCTTAAATGGGATTGCCCCCGTAGCAACTGTTTCTAGTGCCTCCACACCACAGCCAATCGCTCAATCATCGCCCGTCACCGAACAGACCAAGAAAAAGGCCATGACTCAAGCGAAAGAAAAAACAGATATCCCCGTCAACATCTACCGTCCGAACCAACCCTTTATCGGCAAATGTATCGAGAATTATGCTCTCGTTGATGAGGGAGGTATCGGCATCGTACAACACGTCACCTTTGACCTTTCTGGGGGCGATTTACGCTATTTAGAAGGGCAAAGTATCGGTATTATCCCCCCGGGTACCGATGCTAATGGCAAACCTCATAAATTGAGACTCTATTCGATCGCCTCCACCCGTCATGGTGATAAATTAGACGATAAAACCGTATCCCTCTGCGTGCGTCAGTTGGAATACCAACATCCAGAAACCAAGGAAACCGTTTATGGAGTTTGTTCCACCCATCTCTGTAATGTAGAGGTGGGGGACGATGTGGCTATTACTGGTCCGGTGGGTAAGGAAATGCTGCTACCGGGTGATGAAGATGCCACTATCATTATGATGGCCACTGGGACCGGAATCGCTCCTTTCCGAGCTTTCCTCTGGCGGATGTTCAAGGAACAACACGAAGATTATAAATTCAAAGGTCTAGCTTGGTTGATTTTCGGAGTTCCCAAAACGGCCAATATTCTCTACCAAGAAGAATTAGAGAAAATAGCGGCGGAATTCCCCGATAACTTCCGTCTCACCTATGCCATCAGCCGGGAACAGCAAAATCCCCAGGGCGGTAGAATGTATATTCAACACCGGGTAGCCGAACACGCTGACGAAATCTGGAATCTACTCCAAAGTCCCAAAACCCACGCTTATATGTGCGGACTGAAAGGGATGGAAGATGGTATCGACGATGCTATCAGTGGTGCCGCCGCTAAAAATGGTGCTGATTGGTCTGTCTATCAGAAACAACTGAAAAAAGAACATCGCTGGCACGTAGAAACCTACTAAACCAGAAAGGTTCTCTGAAAATTTTTTCGGGTGGGCATTGCTCACCCTTTTTGTCTTGGCTTCGGTTAAGATCAGTTTCTTAAAAGGCTTTTAATACTAAATCTAGTTATTAAAAACTGATTATCTATTCCCTCTTTTGCATGAGTGCCTCTTACCTTTTGCCTGTCCTCACAAGTAGCCTATACTCAACGGATTTAGTATAAAAAGATGAAATTCTCTCGACGCTTTTTTCCTGTTTTCCTTGCCCTCTGCTTACTGTTTATTTTGCTGCCCCGGGCCTGGAGTTTTACTAATAGCCAAAAACAAATTCTGGCAGATTTAAAAACAGCCGAGATTATTTATCTGGGGGAAAGGCACGATAGCCAAGCCGATCATCAGGCCCAATTAGCTATTATCGAGTATTTACAGGCTAATAATCCCCAAATAGCGATCGCTTTCGAGATGTTTCAACGTCCTTACCAAATCTATTTGGATCAGTATTTAGCCGGCAAAATTAGCGAAAATCAGTTGAGAGAAAAAAGTGAATACGACCAACGTTGGGGATTTGATTGGGAATTTTACGCCCCGATCCTGCGCTTGGCCAAGGCGAAACAACTACCAGCGATCGCCCTAAATACACCCACGGAAATCACTAGAAAAGTGGCACAGGAGGGCTTAGAAAGCCTCTCTACCTCAGAAATGACCTACATTCCCCCTAAAAGCGAAATAAACCAGGATAACGAGGAGTACCGTCAACAGATCTTAGCCGTTTATGAGCAACACACGGGGGGCAAAAGTCAGGGATTCGATCGCTTTTTTTTGGCACAGGTTCTCTGGGATGAAACCATGGCCGATGCGATCGCTAAATTCTGGCAAGCTCATCCCGACTATCAGATCATCGTCCTAGCAGGAAAAGGTCATATTGCCTACGGTTACGGTATTCCCAGTCGAGTCCAAAGAAGATTAGGCGATCGCGTCATCCAGCGTTCGGTTTTCTTGGGAGACGCTCCTCAATCATCACCAGCAGAAACCAAAAAACCCGCCGATTATTTTTGGCAAGAGCAACATTAAGCCAGTCAGGAGTTAGGAAGCAAGAGATGATAAGCTAAGATGCCAGTCTTTCAATTTAGTAGATAATAGGTCTGAAAAACTGATTATTTATTTCCCCTTTTGCCTTTTGCCTTTTGCCTTTTGCCTCTCCTCTATGAGTAGCCTATACTCAACGGATTTAGTATAATAAGTCTGAAAAACTGAGGCTATTTTATGATTAATTTAACCTGTCAAGATACCGAAACACTCGATCGCATTTTAGCTGTGACTCGTGCCGTCGGTTGGGGTGGTGCTAAAATTCTCCAATCCTACCACCGGGGTGAACAGGATTTAGCCGTCAACAAGAAGAAAAAAGGCGGACCAGTGACGGCGGCGGATTTAGCGGCAAATAACTATATTTTAGGGGAATTACAAACAAATTTTTCTGATATCGACTTTGGTTATCTGAGCGAGGAAACCCATCAGGGTAATGAAGCTATCCCGAAAGATTGGGTATGGATTATCGATCCTTTGGACGGAACCCGCGATTTTATCGACAAAACGGGAGAATATGCCCTACATATCGCCTTATGTTATCAAGGAAGACCGATCATCGCCGTGGTT
>NZ_JASJFF010000146.1:0-1887 GCF_030065435.1 Microcystis sp. M53603_WE2 | reverse complement strand
CCGAACTAGGGAAGTATTCGGAGGTCTGTGCCAGATTGTGTCTCGATGCGGTAGTCTCTACTTGCGTCGCCTAAATTGGTTTAGGCAAGCCCCGTCCCTTTTAGGGCGGGGTTAGTGACAATTATCCCTTGCTAGGCTAGGCTAAGGGCATTATAATCCCTGTCCCCCTCGATCGACTACAAAAGATAGCTTCGCACCGCTGCCACTAGCCTTTCTGTCCAAAAATTGGCTAATTCTAGGGTTTCTGCTTCCACCATCACCCGAATTAAGGGTTCTGTCCCGGAAGCGCGCACCAAAATTCTGCCTTTTTCTGCCATAGCTGTCTCAGCTTTGCGGATTTCTCGCCGCAAAGGTTCACATTGCTGCCAATTACGTCGCACTTCTCTATCTTCCACCCGCACATTGCGTAAAATCTGCGGATAGGTGACAAAGCTATGATCGACTAAGTTAGCCAAGGAAACCGCCGATTTCTGCACTAAAGCCGCTAAATGTAGGGCGGTTTGCATTCCATCCCCAGAAACCCCGTAATGATGGCAGAGAATATGACCGGATTGTTCACCCCCTAGCATGGCTCCAGTTTCCCACATTTGCGCCTGAACGTGCTGATCGCCCACGGCAGTCCGCAAGAATTGACCCCCCAGTTTTTGCCAAGCGCGTTCAAAACCTAAATTAGCCATCACCGTTGCTACTAATAACCCATCGGGTAGCTGTCCGGCTTCTAAGAGGGAACGACCCCAAAAATAGAGGATATAATCGCCATCTACTACTCTACCTTGACTATCCACGGCCAGGACTCGATCGGCATCGCCATCGAAGGCAAACCCTAAATCCGCTTGCTGATTAATCACCGCCGCCTGTAAGCTTTCTAAATGGGTAGAACCACAATTAACGTTAATGCGATCGCCGTCGGCTCGATCGTGTAGGCAGATAACTTCCGCCCCCAAGGTTTGGAATACTAAAGGTGCTAGGTTAACGGCTGCCCCCCAAGCCAGATCCAAAACTATTTTTAATCCCGATAGGTTAATATCCCTCCCGACGGAATCAATGACAGCTTGATAATATTTTTGGATTAATTCGGGACAAAAAGTCGCTTTTCCCCAATTTTCTGGTTTATCTGCTAATTCTAAATTGCCTCTTAAACCCGCTTCTATCTGTGCCGCTAAAGTGCCAGATAATTTTAAACCGCTGCTGTCAAAAAATTTAATGCCGTTATCTTCGGGAGGATTATGACTGGCAGAAATCATGATCCCCCCCATCGCTTCGCTTTCTCTGGTTAAATAGGCGACGCAGGGAGTGGGACATAATCCCAGTTGCCAGACTTCTATTCCCGCCCAAGTTAAACCCGCAGTGATAGCATTGGCTAACATATCACTGGAATTACGGGAATCTTGACCGATAATTACTGGTTTGGTGACACCAGCTTGATTTTTTAATACCTGTCCTGCCCAAAATCCGATTTGTAGCGCTAGGGGGGCAGTTAATAATTCTCCCACTTGGCCGCGAATTCCGTCCGTGCCAAACAGGGGTGATGGCGGTAATTCGATTAAACCCCCTAAGGATAACAGGGGATGCGATCGAGCTTTTTGCCCATTTTGATACGATAGAGACGCTACCATGGCCGATTCCTTTCCTCACACAACACACTCAGAGGATAACATGATCACCGATTTTTTGAAATCAATGTTCCCAGTTGACCCCAATCCTCCTCCCGGAGTTCCTTACATCTAGTGTGGAGTGGTGGGGTTTGGGGTGTAGGGTGTGGGGTTTGGGGTGTGGGGTTTGGGGTGTAGGGTGTGGGGTGTGGGGTGTGGGGAAATGGGGTGGTGGGTGTAGGGTGTGGGGTGTGGGGTGTGGGGTGTAGGGTGTAGGGTGTGGTGCGATTCGTTG
>NZ_JASJFF010000206.1:0-4744 GCF_030065435.1 Microcystis sp. M53603_WE2 | reverse complement strand
TAAAGTTTATCTTCTCGGTGCGGGAATCGGTCAGAGCAGTTTTCTCACCCTGCAAGCGCGAGCAATTTTAGCCACGGCCGAGGTTTTGCTGTACGATGCCCTAGTGGATAGTCAAATCTTCTCCCTAGTGCCAAAAACCTGTGTTTTAGTCGATGTAGGCAAACGGGGGGGACAACCCGGGGCCGAGCAGAATCAGATTAATCGGATACTGGTTAATTATTGTCAAGAGGGAAAACGAGTTATTCGGCTCAAAAGTGGTGATCCGGGTGTTTTTGGGCGAGTATATCCTGAAATGTTGGCCCTAAAGCAGGCTGGCTGTGATTTTGAACTGATAACCGGTATTTCCTCCGCTTTAGCCGCTCCTTTATTGGCCGGAATTCCCCTGACCGAAAAGGATATTAGTCGCTGTTTTGCGGTCTTGAGCGCTCACGATCCCGAGTCTCTCGATTGGTCAGCTTTAGCTAAAATTGATACACTTGTGCTATTGATGGCCGGTCAGTCCTTAGGGCAAATTATCGAGAAATTATGCCAAAATGGGCGGAATATTGACGACTCGATCGCTATTATCCGTCAGGCGGGACGCAAGGATCAACAAATTTGGCGCGGCACTTTAGAAAATATTCTCGCCCAAACCGCCGGGGTGTCCCTCTCACCCTCTATTATGGTCATTGGTCAAGTTGTGGATCTGGCGATTATGTCCTCTCCCCCACCCCTAGGAGGTAAAACTATTGTTATTACCCGTGCCGCCGAGCAAACGAGTCAATTTAGCGAAATTTTGCAAAATCAAGGCGCAGAAGTCCTAGAAATGCCCGCTTTAGAGATTCGTCCCCCCGACCGTTGGCAAGGTTTAGACGATGCCATCGCTCAGTTACAAGAGTTTGATTGGCTGATTTTAACTTCTGCCAATGCTGTTAATTTTTTCTTTGATCGCTTGACATTTTGGGGAAAAGATGCTAGGGCTTTAGCAACCATAAAAATCGCCGTGGTGGGCAAAAAAACCAGCCAAGTTTTGCACTCACGGGGATTAAAAGCGGATTTTATCCCGGGGGATTTTGTCGCCGATGCCTTGGTAAACGAGTTTCCCGACCCGATTAGGGGGCAAAAATTCCTCTTTCCTCGCGTGGAAACGGGAGGCAGAGACATATTAGTTAAGGAATTAACGGCCAAAGCTGGTCAGGTGACGGAAGTGGCCGCATATTATTCCGGATGTCCGGCACGCATGGATAGGGGCATCTGGGAAGCGTTTCGAGATGGGAAAGTCGATATAGTCACCTTTGCCAGTTCCAAAACCGTCCAGAATTTTTATCGGTTATTGCTGCAAGAAACGGCAGAATTATCGGTTAATTCCCTATTAGAAAAAGTTTGTCTGGCTTCTATCGGTCCGCAAACTTCAAAAACCTGTCAAGAGTTATTTGGTCGTGTTGATATCGAGGCGCAAGAATACACCCTAGAAGGGTTGACTAGCGCTTTAATCGAGTGGAGTAAGACCTGAGATCCTCGCCGCCGTAAAACAGACGGCGATTCCCAAACCTGACGATAAACAAAGCCATAAAAATCTAGGAATCTCCCCATGAGTAACCCTATTATCATTGAAACTGACTTAAAAGATATTCTCGCTAAACTTGACAATCGGTTAGAGCGAATCGAAACAAAACTAGAAGTATTGCCGAAAATAGAGGCCGAAGTTTCCCAACTCAAAGAGGATGTCAGAAACCTGAAGGGAATCGAAACAAAACTAGAAGTATTGCCGAAAATAGAGACCGAAGTTTCCCAAATCAAAGAAGATGTCAAAGACTTGAAAGAAAGGGCAACGGCTCAAATATGGGCTTTGATAGTCACTGTTATCGGTGCAACTGTTGCAGCAATGATCAAATTCGGTTTTCTGACTAAAACTTAAATCATCATCAAAAACTAAGTTGGAACTAGACAAGTTCCAACCAGTAACAAAAAATTGACCTTGAATATTAACGACGGATTGGTGCCATCGCACCGTCGGCGGCGGCGCGAAAAGGTTCCACTGCCTCGCTATAATCGATCGGTAAAATAGCCACAACATTATCGTGAGGACGGGGAATAATTACCCAGGTTTCTAAAGCTGCCCCCTCGGTTTTATTGACCGCTTCAATGCCAGCAGCCATAGCGGTTTTTACCTCCTGTACATCCCCACGAATATTGAGGGTAAAACGGGCGCTTCCTGCCCTTAAATAACCAACAATCGTGATCCGTCCTGCTTTTACCATCGCATCGGCGGCCGCTAGAATACCGGGGAAACCTTTGGTCTCGATCGATCCCACCGCGGGTTGGGCTGTCATAAATTAACTCCTAATAACAAAAATCAGATAAGTTTAATTGATAGAATCCAATCTATTTTCCAGTCTTTAACTATAGTCTAGTTTGGGGTAAATCGCTAGGGAAATTAACTGCGAAAACGGTCTGACTTAGGCGTATGCTGCACTGGTAAAACTGCCAGTACATTTTCTGGAGGATTCGGTACGATGTAATGACTGACCACATTACCACCAAAAGCGGTCATCGCCGCCGCTAATCCTGCCTCTACTGCTGGTTTAACCTCGGAAATCGGACCGCGAATCGCCACCAAAAATTCGCCCCTTTCCGCTAGATCAAAATAAACTAGGGTGACTCGTCCCCCTTTAACCATGGCATCCGCCGCCGCTAAAACGGGGGGAAAACCCAACGTTTGAATGACTCCGACCGCCTCGGGCATTTTTCCTGATCTCCTGCGAAAGCAACTTTACATTATACCCCGAACCTGTATTTATATTTTCTTCTGGAAATCCGCGACCGATCGAGCCTGTTTTTTCTCCAAATACTGTTGATGGGACTGATCGGCCAGATAATAATCTCCTGCGGGTTCGATCAAAGTAACGATATCCTGCTGAAACTTTCCCGATAGTTGTAGTTGACGCTTGCCAGCAGTGGCGATTAACTTTTGTTCTGGGGTGTGATAAAAAATAATCGATCGATATTGTTCTCCCCGGTCCGGTCCTTGGCGATTTAACTGAGTCGGATCATGAATTGACCAAAAAACGGCTAATAACGCCTCGTAGCTTATCTCTTGGGGATTATAGGCAATTTGTGCCACTTCCGCATGACCGGTAATTCGCGATAACACATCGAGATAACTAGGATTGGGGAAATTTCCCCCCATATAACCCACAGAAGTCGCTAAAACACCAGGTAAACGCCGAAATGCGTCCTCGGTTTTCCAAAAACAGCCGGCCCCAAAGGTAGCTTTTTCGCCGCTATTCATTTCCCCTCACATCCTTGGCAAATTCCACCACTGCTTTTGTAATTGCTTCGCTTAAATTAGCATAAACTTTGGCAAAAGGGGGAGCTTTTTCGGTTAATCCTAGGATATCCGCCGTTACTAACACCTGACCATCACAATCTTCCCCCGCACCGATACCAATCGTCGGGATAGTCAATTTATCGGTAATAGTAGCGGCTAAATTGGCGGGAATATGTTCCAAAACCAGGGCAAATACTCCCGCTTTCTCCAAGGCTAAAGCTTCCTCGATTAATCTTTGTGCATCCGATGGAGTTTTTCCCTGCTGACGGTATCCTAACCGATGCACCGACTGGGGAGTTAATCCGATATGACCCATAACAGGGATGCCTATCTCGGTTAAACGGCTAATAGTCTCGATCATAGCGGGATAACCTCCCTCTAATTTTACCCCTTGCACTCCCGCTTCCTTTAACATCCTTCCGGCGGAGTGAATTGCCTGACTGACACTTTCCTGATAGCTGAGAAAAGGCAAATCACAGACAACTAAAGCTTGTTTTACCCCACGAGACACGGCCGCCGCGTGGTGAATCATCGCCTCTAGGGTGATCGGTAAAGTGGTAGGATAGCCCAAAGCGGTCATAGCTAAGGAATCACCTACCAAGATAATATCAATTCCTGCCCGATCGAGCAGTCGCGCGATCGGATAATCCCAAGCTGTGAGGGTGACAATCGCGCGTTTTTGCTGTTTCCACTCGATTAATTTGCTGGTGGTGACTGCCATTATTTATTCACTGCGGACAGCTTCGAGGATACGGGAAAAATAGAAACGAGTGCTAGTCATACTCGTCCGTTCAATTTTAAAGCCATTTTCGTTGAGAGCGGCGACAATAGTTTTTTCCTTGTGTTGATAGGCGCGAGTGGTTTTACTCGGACCGGGGAAAAATTGACCAATTTTCTTGAGAATGGTTAATAAACAGGTTTTAGGGGCAAAACTGAGGATTAAACGGGATTGAGCTAGGGCTCCCAAGTGTTTAATCATGCCTAAGGCTTCTTCTGTGGGATAGTGAATGAGAACATCAAGACAGATGACTGTGTGATATTGGCCGGTTAATGCTTCTAAATCTTGAACGGCAAAGGTGAGTTTGCTGGTATCTGCTAACTCTTTGGCTGCTCTTTCCTTGGCTTCTGTCACCATTTTCTCAGAAATATCACTGGCGAAAATAGTTGCGCCCGCTTGAGCGAGGGGAATACTAAGACTACCGACTCCACAACCGGCATCACAGATCGAGAGATTGGGCAAATTGTCATCACTTTCTAACCAACCGATAACGGTATCGAGCGTCTGTTGATGACCGATGCGAATATCTTTTTGTACTTTGTTAACTTCGCCATCCCCATAAATCCGGCGCCAGCGATCGAATCCTGTGGCGTTAAAATAGTCCTTGACTATGGCTTTATCGTCTAATGTGTTGGTCATAACGAAATCTAAACGAG
>NZ_JASJFF010000515.1:0-11941 GCF_030065435.1 Microcystis sp. M53603_WE2 | reverse complement strand
CGGCAAGAAAGTTTAAAACGTTACGAAACCCTCCTTCCTGAGCTAGAATCCCTCACCGGACTGACTATTCCCTGTAACCGTGATGGTATTGTCCTACTGCGATCGAGTGCCGAAGACGAAGAAAATTGGCGCAAGTTAGCCGAAATCCGCCAAGAACAGGGATATTGTCTAGAAATCTGGGATAAAGAGACTTTAAACCAAAAATGTCCCCAAGTGGCCAGCGATCATCTCCATGGTGCCATCTATTCTCCCAGGGATCATCAAATTAATCCGGCCCTGCTCACGGAAGCCCTCGTCGATGCTGCGGCAAGAAGGGGGGTAAAATGTCAATTTGGGGTAAAAGTTGAAAATTTTGGGAAGACAGAGCTTCATGGCTCTAATTTGAGGCAATGCACCCAGGTTTATAGTTCCAATGGTATAGAGGAAACCGACTTTTTGATTCTTTGTGCGGGAATTGGTTCCACTGCTTTAACCGAAACTCTTACCCATCCAGTGGAAATCCGACCGGTTTTAGGGCAAGCTTTACAGATAAAATTGACGCAACCCTTAGAAAGTTCCGATTTTAAGCCGATTTTAACGGGAAATGACCTGCATATTCTGCCTTTGGCCCGAGCGGAATACTGGATTGGGGCAACGGTGGAATTTATGGACGAAAAGGGCGAAATTATCGCCGATACTGCCCTATTAGAGCAAGTGTATCAACAGGCGATCGCTTTTTGTCCCTCTTTGGCCGCGGGTGCGATCGTGCGTACTTGGTCCGGTAAGCGACCGCGACCGGAGAAAAAATCCGCTCCCATCATCGAATATTTGCCCGGATACGATAACGTTATTCTGGCCACGGGACACTACCGTAACGGGGTTTTATTAGCCCCCGCTACCGCTAAAATCGTCAGGGAAATGTTAAGTGATAAGTTAGCTATCGATCGCTAAATTAGTGGCTTGCCGATGTAGTCCCCTTAATCTCTCGGATTTGAGGAGCGGGTGTTTACTCATCTTGCGCTGATAGGAAATGCGATCGAGATACTGTTCGATAAGCTTGTTGAGGATGGTTCCTTAGTTGGGGGTGTTTAAGCTCCAGCAATCTCTCATCTATCATCGGGTTGACATAGTGATTACGAATAGTATCAGGTTCTCTTCCGAGCAGTTGAGCTAATGTTCCGAGGGGTAGATATTGTTGGGAGCATAGTTCAAGAATCACTTTTCGTACCGAGTCTTTACTAATGCGGCCTTTTCTGCGTATGGGTTCAGCAATTGCCTCTAACTGTTGGTAATGTTCGGAGCTTGGTGGGTAATGTTCGGAGCTTGGTGGGTAATGTTCGGAGCTTGGTGGGTAATGTTCGGAGCTTGGTGGGTAATGTTCGGAGCTTGGTAATAGAGAAAGTTGCGCTGAAAAATTCTGGTTCGGTAGGGTGTAGCGTGTTCCCCGACACTTACCTGACTGGTGTAACCAGCCATTTTGAACTAAATTACGAAGGCGTTCGCTAATATCTCTGGGATGTTCTGATCGATAACGCTGAATGTCAGTATTACTAATTTCCTCAAACTGATGCGCTAATACTAATATTATCCTATCAAGATCACCTAACTGACGGTAAGCATCCCCGATAATCCTTTTTAATTCCACTTCAACTGCTTCGGGAATAAAACTTGTCATCGGTAAATTAACAGATGTAACTTCTAGGTCAAGTTTTTCCGAAACTAGGGGACTCAACCATTGTTGTTCTTTCCAAGCACGAAGAATTTTCCCAAATCCAGAGCCAGCTTTTTCACCTAATCCGAGCATTTGAAACATTTTTTGTAGATGAGGATTACGAGGATCGCTAGTACCGCCTTCATAGAGACGCTGTAGGGGAATTCTCAGACGACCAGGATTAGAAAACAGATAGCCATCGATAGATTTTACCACCTTTATAGGCCGTGACGACTGGTGATCGGCGTGGATTAAAGTATTAACTAAAGCCTCTCTTAAAGCTTCATGAACATGGGTTTCATCTTTACGAACGGCATCTTTGTCTAATTGAAAAGGAACATCTAAATTATTAATTAATCTGCCATAAACACGATAATAAGAGTTAAGTAAATTAGCTTCCCATTTACCATCAAGAGTTAAGCGATATGTCCATCTTTTTTCAGGATCGTCAGATAATTTTTCCTGATAGTCGAGACTATAATGGGGGAAAGCATCTAAAATACTGCGTTCTCGTCCAAACATGAGTAAACCCGCTACAGTTAATCCTTCTTTGCTAGAATTTCTATCTCGTCGCCATCCTCCTAACTGATGGAGTAATTGTTGATCATTGTATGCTAACCAAGGATGATCGGGTTCGCGATTGCTGAACCGTTGGCGAAATACTTTCAGAGTATCAGGATCAATATCGTTGAGATTAAAATTATCTAAAACTTGAAAATCTTGAGGTTCATTGCTGGCATCGCGAAACATTTGCTCTATTTCCTCCTTATGACAGCGATAATCTCCCTCATAATTTCGCTTATATGTACCAGTCATTGGGTTATTGTTAATATATACAGGACGCTGAGTTCGGGTAGCTCTAGGAATATGAATAATGAGAAGCTGATATTCATTAATCTTTTTTACTTCTACGTCTGAATTAGAACAGATAGATATATTCAGTTTTTGTCGGTTGTTGTGGTTATCCCAAAACTCTTGTTGAAGATTTTTAGGGTTACGCACTCCTGTAATTTCTAATCTAGGTTTTTTTTCGCTAACACCCAAAATAATGTAACCGCCATCGGTATTAGCGAAAGCTGAAAGAGTTTCCCAAATGTCTTTTGGCAAGCCTCCCTCGGCTGATTTAAACTCATATTCTTGGTCTTCTCCAATATCAATTTGCTGCAGTAGTGTGTCAATTTCCATGCTAAAATTCGGCGATAAATTTATGGATGCAGTTTTTGCTGTGAAAATGAGCAACTAGGCTGAGTTCGAGGTGGGCTAAAACTCTGAGACTATCGTCGGCTGAAAGTTCGATGTAGAAGTCATGGTAAAAGATACTTAAACAAAACTGATCTTAAATCGCCAATTCAAAAATGAAACGCACGACTCCTTAAGAGTTGACAGAGAAAGGCTCATGAGGTATTGTCCGCTCAATACAACAACAAATCCCAAAAACTAAGCCACCAACATCTTAACATAGAACAAAGAAACTTGCTCTACCAACCTAGTCAAGAGGGAAATTTATCTCAACGGCAAATGGCCGTCTTGCTCGGATGTCATCAAAGCACGACCAAAGCGATAATTAAGAAGTAATCAAAGTTGCCTCGGATGCTATCTAGCCGATGACCCTATCTGACCAAGAAAGACAACAACTCTGTGACACTGCTCGGGAAGTGGCGAAACTTTCCTATTCTCCCTATTCCCGTTTTCGGGTGGGGGCAGCGGTCTTGACAGATAAAAAGATTTATGCTGGTACTAATGTAGAGAACGCTAGTTATGGCTTGAGTTTGTGCGCGGAAAGGGCAACTTTAGCGCAAATAGTCGCAGCGGGCGATCGAGAAGTACGGGCGATCGCTATAGCCTGTATCGATGGGGTGGACAAGGATGATATTAGTCAGTTAACTCCCTGCGGAGCCTGTCGTCAATGGATAGCCGAATTAGCGCCGCAAGCGGAGATTATTATCTGTGGAACTCAGCAAAATTATCGTTTTAATCTCTCGGATTTACTGCCTTTTTCCTTTCGTTTTTAACTGTGGGTAATGGGGGGAGGAGCGAGCGTTTACTCATTTTGCGCTGATAGGAAATGCGATCGAGATAGGGTTGGCTGAATAAATCTAAAAACCTTGTTGGGTAAGACTTTTAGACTTTTTGGACATCAAAAAGTGCCAGCCATTGGAGGGATCGGGGGGAAAATTCCGGGACTTTTTCCCTGAAAATGGGTAAAACCCTACACCCCACACCCTACACCCGTTCGGACCTCGGCGTGAGCTTTTGTCGAACGCAAAAGCTCACGGCCGAAGCCCACACCCTGCCCCCACGAAAAACTTTTTCAGCAAACCCTAAATATGGTAAGGCTACGGTAGCCGTACCACCTCACAACACAAGTCAAAATTGCTCTAATTGTGCTCAAAAAGTACCTAAATCACGCGATGTGCGACTAAAAACGACAGAATCAGGGTTCCAGAGGATACTTTATCTCTGCTAATTTCTGAAAGCCTTGTAAATCAAGACTAAAAATATAGTTGCACATCGCGTTAAATCTCTATCTACAAGAACATAGATTTGTCCCGATTGTGGCTATGTAGAAGATAGAGACATTAACGCCGCTATCAATATTCTGAAAAGAGGACTAAGTACGGTAGAGCATACCGAAACCCCCCCCTGGCGAATGTTGGATACGTCCTGCCAGATTAAGGAAACTCGGCGGAACCAAGAATCCCTCGCTTTTAGCGACGGGAGTGTCAATGTGCTAAACGCTTTTCAAATGAGCGAACCGTGAGTCCTGAAATTTTCTGGTTCTCATTAAGCCGAGATTTTGTGGCAACTTATTGAGAATGTAGTCTCTGAAACGCTCATAATTGCCTTCCATATTCTCAATAACTACGGCGGATTCAGGATTAGTCTGGTACATTCTCCACGCGGAAAAGCTTATCCAATAAGGAATTAGCTGTGCCAGACGAATAAAGCAACCGCCGTAATTGATTCTCAATTGCAATAAAATCCAGTATGATTTATTACGCTTCCAGGGCCGCTCACATCAGGAAGAAATCGCTGCTGACCAGGTTGGGGAAGACCGCGTTGGCCGACGCCACATCCGAGGGGAAGGCCGGATTGAAGCGGTTCAGGTTGGCGATCTGCGTGGCCGCGACAACGCCGGTGCCGTCGGGATCAAAGAACAGATCACCGTTGGAGAGGTTGTAGATGAAGCGTTGGTTCGCCGTAGTGGCCACCGTGGCCCCGGCCTCCGCCCGCAGCTGGGCCGCGGTGAGGGTGGAGCCGCTCAGGCCTGCGTAGACGATCTTGTCGAAGACCAGTTTGTCCACACCGGAGGTGAAGTCCCGCAGCTGATCCACCCCATTGAGGCCTGGGGCTTCGTTGAAGGTGAAGAGATCGTTTCCTCCACCCCCTGTGATGATGTCGTTCCCCTGGCCGCCGATGAGGGTGTCGTTACCAGCCTGTCCCTTCACCAGATCATTGCCGAGGCTGCCGCTGACAACGTCGTCGCCATTGCCGCCGTTGAGATCATCGGCGCCATCCTCACCGAAGAGGCTGTCGTTCCCCTCTCCGCCATACATATCGTCGTTGCCGGTGCCGCCATACATCTGATCTTTGCCGGCATCCCCACGCAACATATCAAAGCCGTTTTCACCGTAGATCGTGTCATCCCCTTCACCGCCATCGACAAAGTCATTGTCATCGCCGGCCCAGAAGGTGTCCGCGCCTGCATCGCCCCACATGCAGTCATCCCCACCCAAGCCCTTGAATTGATCGGCGCCGCTGGTGCCGCCAAAGAGCTCGCTGGCCTTGCCCTCCCCGTTGGGACTGAACACGCCGCGGGCATCAAGGTAGTTGCCACCATTGCCGACAAGCACGCCATTCACATAGCCAGCCCTGCCCACCAACCGTTGAGTTCCGGTGATATCAACCACCGTCTGAGTGGCCCCAAGCAATAAAGCTTCAGAAGAATAGGTGTTGAAGCTCTGCAGGGATCGCTCATAATCAGCATCATTCACCGCAAAGATCTTGTGGTAGAGATGCTTCACTCCCGTGGCGGCCATTACCATGTCGGCCACCGTCTTCCCCTTGATTTCCTCCACCAGATCCGTGGCAGCCAGCTTGCTCAGGTAGTAGGCCTCATCACCCCGCTGCAGTTGCTGCATCTGGTAGGCATAGATGAAATCATGGGTGGGGCCAAGCATACCGCCGGGGGTTTTGGCCTCTGCCAATCCACCCAGCCAGAGGGAGATCTTTTGGAAGTCCTGGTTGCCGCTGGGCGTGTTCACGGGCGCTGAGGGATTCAGGGCATCCGTGCTGCTGCCGCCGTAGAGCAGGCCCATGAAGGCCCCATCCCCCATGGCCAAATCCGCCGCAGCGGAGAGGGCGGCGGCGTAGGTGGCGGCCGCGCCGGGAGCCGGACTGGCTTGCAGTTG
Organism: Microcystis sp. M53603_WE2; assembly: GCF_030065435.1. Lineage (NCBI taxonomy): Bacteria > Bacillati > Cyanobacteriota > Cyanophyceae > Chroococcales > Microcystaceae > Microcystis > Microcystis sp. M53603_WE2. The sequence goes on along the minus strand of NZ_JASJFF010000515.1, from coordinate 5,839 downwards.
ATTCCAATAGGAGAGATCGGCATTGCCCGAATAGCCGCTGAGGATGGCATCGCGGGCGTAGGCCATAATGAACGTCTTCAACGATTCGGGATGAAGCAGATGGGCTCCAAAATCTCTCCAACTGATATAAGGCCGCAGGTTGGCCTCCAGGGCCGCAAGGTTGGCGTCAATGGCATTGTTGGCCTGCACCAACCCGGTGGTCCCATCTGGAGAGGTACGCACGCCACGAAGGTAGGTTTGAATCTGGCGACGGGCTTCATTGAGGGGCGTGATGCCGGTATCCAGTCCGCGGGCGATGTTGAGGGCACCCAGATCCAAGGGGAGGCCTACCAGGGCGTTTTGAAGGGTGTTGGTGATGAATTCATCGGTGGCGTTGCCCACCTGCTGGCTCATCCCCGCGGCGATCTGCCCTGCCGTGTCGCCCGTGTAGATCTGGGGGGCGAGAAAGGCCTGCAGCAGCGGGATGTCCATCTGCCCGCCGGGGTTAGCCAGGCCCGTTTGCTGGTTCACCGAGGTGAGGGCCACGGTTTCGGTGAGCTGGGAATGGCCGAAGCGAAAGGCGCTGGAGGCGAATTCCGCCAAGATGCTGGCATTGAAGCCGGCGTTGTTGTTGTTGCCCGCATTGGGACCGGCGAATGCACCCAGGTTGGGGGTAATGCGCCGCGCGTACTCCTGCAACACATGGTGTTGGTAGAAGTTTTCATTGGCCAGCTTGGCGATTTCAAACAGCTCTTGTCCGGAAAGGGCCTGGTTATTACCATTGTTTCCGGCATTTTGGGCGAGATTGGCCTGAATCTGAGACAGGATATTGTTGTGGGTTGTGACAAAGATCTCATGCATTGCCGTGAGACCAATATTTTCATTCAGGCGCCCATCTCCGCCCACAGCGTGTTGATTCAGCCGAGAGGGATCCTTCAGATCACCGTTGGCTTTGAAGGGATCGCTGCCAGCAGGCTGGGGAGAGCCTTTCCAGTCACTGGCCAGATCGATCAGAAACGCTGAACCGGCCTTGGCCAGCACCTGATTGGAGGTGACGGCCGCCGTATCAAAGACGTAGCTCTTCTGCCCCGACACCTTGTCGAGCACCACAAAGGCATAGCGCCCCGCATTGGGCTGGCCTTGGGGGATGATCTCCACCAGGGGCACAGACAGCACATCGCGATCGCGCAAAGTAAGGCCAATGCGCTCGGCATTCTTTTTCAGGTCAAACCAGCGGGCGGTGGAGTTTTGCGGATCGGTGAGCAGCCGGCCCGTGAGTTCGCCATTGCCCTTGTATTCCCGCATGAAAATGGCATGGCTCTCCACCGAGCCATAGACCTGGTTGAGATCAAGAAAGGCGGAGGTTTGGTTGATGCTCTCGCCATTGCGTGGGGTGAGCTTCAGCACGCTCTGGCTGCTGCCGTTGGTGGTGGTGGAGGCAACCACGCCGGTGAAGGCCGCCTTGCTGTTGATGGTGGCCACCACATCGTTGAGGGTGGCGCCCGCATTGATCACGATCAGCTGCTCATTGAGCACCAAGGTCCCCCCACTGGTGCCAGTGAAGCTGGTGCCGATGGCGGCGTTCTCATTGTCCACATCCCATTGGCTGGGGCGGCTGTAGCCCGCTAGGCCTAGCTCCGCCACCAGGGCATCGCGGCTGCCCTCGCCGATCTCCACCTGCACCGTGTTGGTGCGGGAGAGAGCCATGAAGTTGGTGGGCGAGCCAGGGTTGTAAAGGCTGTCTCCAGGGAGCAGGGGGATCAGCAGGCTGCCATCCTTGCCCTTGGCGAGAAAATCCATGCCGTGGTCGTTGTATTGGCCAAACAGGGCGAAAAAGCCTGAATTCGGCAGGGGATTCCCGGTATTGGAGCCATTCACCCCATTGCCACCGGTGAGAATGGTTTCATGGCGGGTGTTGTTTTTCTGGCTCACCCGCTTGCCAGCCTGGGTGCCGGCCTGGGTCCACTCCTTGGCGTAGGGATCATCCAACACCTGCAGCGCTGTCTTGCCGCTTTGATTGGAAACCAGATTGCTGATCAGCCTGGGGCTGGCATCGAAGATGTCGGGATTGCTGGGATTGGCATAGCCGCGAAGGCTGTAATCAAGCGTATAGTTTTGGTCGTAGACGACCGCTCCCGTCTGGAAGTTGATCGTGAAACCACCCGTGGCTTGCGTGAAGCTCTGGCTGGTGAGACGGCGAAACAGTGTGCCTGTCGCCCCGGCCATGAATTTCGGATCTGTGGTGGACAAGGGGTAGGGTGCCGAGATGGGGGTGATGCCGCCACCCACCTGGTAACGCAATTGATCCGTGCCATCGACAAAGCGGATGCCACTGGTGGCCTTGGCACCCGTCACACCCGGATTGAAGCCAGGCAGAACGGCGAGACGGGGATCGTTGTTCCATTCCTTGTAGACGCGATATTGATAACGGAGAAAAAACAGATCGTCGATTGTGAACGTATCAATCACCGAATCGAAATTGGGATTTGGCATGATTTGGTAGTCTGCAATACTTTTCCTACATTCATTATGGCATACTGAGGTACAGCCGACATCCGTGTAACCCACATTCCGCATCCTCAACTGTCACATTGGCTGTCCCCGTCTAGAGACTTGAGTAAAAAGACTTAGCTGGTGAGGATTTTCTCTGCGTCCGCTAGGGGGGTCTTGAGACCCCTAATTATGAAAAAATAGGAATTGTTGGAAAACTTAGGCGAGTGGGCTGTTCGACCATGAATGGCCAATTCAAGTCTGAAAGTGAGGATATTATCAAAAAATATAAAGGGCAACAAGCTCCGGAAAGAGGATTTTCTTTTCTCAAAGACCCCAGCTTTTTTGCCGACAGTGTCTTTCTCAAATCTCCCCAGAGAATTGAGGTCCTGGCCAGGCTAAGGGGCTTGTGCCTGCTGGTTTATACTATTGGTCAAAGACAACTTCGTTTAAGTTTAAAACAGCAGGAGACGGGACTGAAAAATCCGTTGGGTAAGTTGACTGACCGACCGACGTTACGCTGGATATTTCAGGGCTTCCAAGGAATTCATCTCCGACCTATTCAAGACAATCAAAAGATTAGCAACTTAACGGACGAGAGGCGCAACATTTTGAGATTTTTCCCCAAACCTTGCCAGGAATATTATCTCTTATCTTGACCAGATGGATTGACTTCAAGGGGTGACAAAACAAAGCGAGCAACTCGAACATCTCCCGCTAGATGTTAAGTCTGATGGACCGGTCATTCTCAACAAGCACTGTTTATTGAGAATGACCGGGGGAACCCTGAAAATTTCGGCTTAGTTGGCGGCAGCTTGCCGCCAACTCACTCCTCTAGATAAGTATTTTGATACTAAATCCGTTGAGTATAGGCTACATATCAGGACAGGCAAAAAGCAACAGGCTTCGGCCGTGAGATCAGCGTTCGACAAAAGCGTTCGACAAAAGCTCACGCGGCTCGACTGAGCTCGCCGAACGTCCGAAGTCTCACGCCGAAGTCTCACGCCGAGGTCCGAACGGCAAAAGGCAAAGGGGAGAATAAATAATCAGTTTTTAATAACTGGATTTAGTATGACTCACGCCCCTTCCTCTTTTGAGACGTTGTGACACTTAGGGTGCGGAATGTGGGCTACAAGCTCGGCACAGTATTAGGCAGTGCCTTCGGTATTGCACTGAAAACGTCTAACTGATAACTGTTATTAGTCATTTCACTTTGGCACACTGGACAAATCTATATCTACATACCACAAATTCTTAAGATATTTTCCCATCGCTCTAGAGTGTATCAGATTTATTTGAAATGACTATATAGCGTTTTTCAGTCTGCTGAGGTACAAAAGTTATGGGTTTTAGGCAAAAGGCAAGAGGCAAAAGTCAAAAGGGAAGAAAAATATGTGTACCTCACTAGCTTATAGCGGTGTGCAGTCGTATTAGGTACAGTGTCACAAGCTATAAACCATGCTAGGCAAAGCTTGGTCTGTATCTCACTCAAGCGCTTACCGCTATAATCTTTGAATACCGCTTAATTATCTCCTCCCGTAGCGACATTTTTAAATCTTTCTTGGGCAGCAGAAAAAGCCTCTTTCATCACCATTTGAATCCTTTTAGGATCGGGTTTTTTACCCCCCATTAAATCGCCAAAATAGACACAAGCGCCCTCTCCTAGGGCCCAGGTATAGGCGGCGGCCCAAGAAGCGGCGATAACACTGCCAAAACCGGGGATAAATTTCACCAATTCCCGACCGATGGCCTGGGCCAAAAAGCCTCCAGCGATCGCACTTACGACTCCACCGGCCTGGGATGGGGTTAAGACTTGACCGTATAATTTGCCTAAAACCCCCACCATTGACACTTGTAGGGCGGTTAAAACGGGCATAGTCGCTAAGGGTAAGGGAATCGCCGCCAAGGTCGCCGCTATGACGGAAAAGGCTAACATATAGCGTCGGGCCACGTCCCGATAGAGATTGCCTAATTTATTGCTGGTTTCCCGATCTAAAAGTTGGTGGATGGTGTTAGCCTCGGCTTTTGGCAATAAATCGGCTAAATTGTCTCTAAATGCCTCTAAACCGTAAAAAACGGGGTTATAACCGTCTTCTTCTAGGGTAAAATCTATTAGCACAGAATTGTCATATAAATCCTTAAAAGTTTCTTTAATTTCTTGATAGGCGCGATTGATATCCTCGCAATCGGGAGGATAAGGGGGATGATCAACGGTATTAGGAGGATAAAGCTGATGAAGACAGGTGACAGCCAGTAAACAGGGTATTTTAGGGTATTTTTGCCGCAGTTGTTTGGTAATTTCTAGGAGGCTATCGGTGGCAAAATCATTAATTTTTACCGTCACGATAAAAACCTGGGCCCGTCCCGTATTTTCGGCTAAATCTGCTAATAATTCCGCGATTACCCTGTCTGTGTGTTGATAGGCATCCCCTAACCCCACCGTATCGGTAAAAATCAACAGGGGTAAGTCTTCTGCGGGGTAGGTGTAGCGCTGGGTGTTTTGGGTGTGGGGACGGAAACCTTGCCCGACGATTTCCGCCGAAACTCCCGTTATTCCCCGAATAATCGAACTTTTTCCCGTTTGCGGTTTGCCGATTAACAGCGCCTCGGTGGTGGGTAATTCTTGACGGACTTTTTCTAAAATTTCCGCCACTTGAGTGTCACTAACACTAAACCACTGGAGGACAGTATTAGTCAACTGGTCGATGGGGAGTCTTTTCATCACTTCCCCCGTGAGACTATTCCAAGTATTGACCAAAGAATCAATGGGCAGTTTATCAGTCATGGGGATTAGAAGGGTTTATGATAACTAAAATAGAGATTTTCAGCAATAGAATCAGACGATGACAAAAGCCGCAATAACTCCGCAAGATTTATCATGGCCTTTTTGGCCAATTGTACCACTTTATCCCTACGGTCAAAGACGGACAATTCGCCAAGAAGTGGTGAAAGATACGCTCTGGACATTTGAGCAATTGCAGGGTATTTTTTATGTGGTCGTGCCGATTCGCATGACGGTAATTAAGTTAGCATCCGGGGGTTTATTTGTTTATGCACCAGTGGCCCCGACTCCTGAATGTATTCGCTTAATGCGTGAGTTGGAAGGTGAACACGGGGAAGTTAAATATATTATTTTGCCGACGATTTCTGGGATTGAACATAAGGTTTTTGTTGGTCCTTTTGCCCGTTATTTTCCTAAGGCTATAGTTTATGTTGCTCCTAATCAATGGAGTTTTCCTCTTAATTTACCTTTGAGTTGGTTGGGTTTACCGGCAAAACGAACGGAAATTTTACCTGCTGACTCGGCAACCACTCCTTTAGGAAAAGATTTTAGTTATGAAATTTTACCCGCAATTGATCTGAATGTGGG
>NZ_JASJFF010000540.1:0-1438 GCF_030065435.1 Microcystis sp. M53603_WE2 | reverse complement strand
TCGCTTGCCAGAGTCGAGCAAATTCCTCTCGATGACCGACTTGGGTATGAATTTCGATCGCATCGACTCCCATTTCGATAATTAAGGGGATAATTTCTGCGGGTTGACAGACACGGGATATTGTCTCGATTATTTGCGGGGGACAAACGGGTAAGCAGCGACCGCAACCATAACAGCGCTGTTCGATTACTCCTCCCCTATCGATAGCATAAGCGGGACAGATTTTTTCGCAGGGACGGGGACAATCGACCGGACAGAGTTGCGGGTTAAAGACAGCTTTACGAAAGTGGGGATCTTCCCCGTCGTTGAGACTGACCATTAACCAAGGTCGTCGATTTGGGGGGAATCCGGCGATTTTTTCGGCGGTTTCGATGCCTTCGCGGGCCGCAACAATCACGGCTCGGTCGGCGGCCACATCAATACAATCGGCCCCGGCGATAGTATAGGTCAAAGCGAGGTTGCGAATCGTGGGCAAATCCTGGTAACTAGCTCCACAGATGAGCTTGAACCAGTGACCCGCAACTAAGGACCAGAAGGGAGAGGAGTTTTTATCTAGCACTTTTTTATCCTATCGCAGCCAGCCCCTAAACGTCAGCCTTGTGCTGCTCTGATACCAAATCTTCTGACTAAAGACTGATTATTAATTCTTCCTTTGGCATTAGTGCCTGTCTGAGGCTGCCCCTCACTTTTGCCAGCAAGCAGAGGCTAGCAGCCTATCCGATAGATAATAGGTTCGTCAGTGGTTAGGAAAATGTGTAATTAATTTAGGGAAAAAAATACCAAATCCGTTTTAATCACGAGGATAATAAAATCCCGAAAGATATACTGTCACTAGATTGCTCACAAATTTTGGTCGGCGGATTTGGTAAGATCGTGTAATTAATCGAGTTCATCAAACAAAAGTTCCTCTAGAATTGGTCCCATACCGTCATCATCGGGGGAAACTAATTCAACTTTCCCTTCCGCATCACCGACGGCTAAGAATAACAAAGGAGCTAGGGGACTGTAAATCGAGTATTTTTGGTCTTCCGAAAAGAAACTGGCGAGAAATTGCAATTCTTCCGGCTCTGATGACGAGGAGGGTTCATCGCCATCAATTTCTAAACTGAGAACATTATCTTCTTCTAGGGGCGGTAATTCACCACTAACAGTCAAGGTGTGGGCAGTGGATTTGAGCAATAGGTCTAATTCTGCTAAAACCGCTTTAGCATCGGCGAAAATCCGCTCGATTTCCTCGCTATCTTCGATTAAGAAGGCATCAGATTCTTCTTCCTCCGATTCCTCATCCCAAGCTAGAATCATCACCGGGGTATCCACGGGGACAAGAAGCATATAGGTGAGATCATCGGTTTCATAGGCATTCTCAATATAACAGTCCAGCGATCGACCTTGCTCATCCCAGAGGGTTATGATATCCGCTTCTTCGAGTTCGTTTTCT